>BNWK01000222.1 GCA_025998775.1 Alphaproteobacteria bacterium
ATAATAAATCACATAAATACACTGTGTTTTTCTTATAAGTAACGTTAACGCTTTGTCTAAACATATATTAGATTATTCTCTAACAATATGTAACATTGTGCAGTTGCGCAGTTGTTTTTTAGGCAAGCAATTCAACTAATTGTTAGAAAAATTCACAGATTATTATGATGGTGTGGAGCAAGGAAATAGGCAAACATATTTTTTCAAAAAGGACTTGCAAAAATCATAGATTGCGTGTATTATATTATAGTGATTTGGTATACATTGGTAAAAATGGAGAAAAATATGAAAAAGGTCTTACTAAGTGGTCTATTTGTTGTTTTTGTATATGACAGTTGTTGTGCGATGAATTTCGGTACATTCTCAGCGTTGTTGAACGAAAAACAAACGATTGCTGATCTAATAAAAAACTACGGTAAAGAATTGTCGCCTCAGCAAATGTCGGTGTTGGATGACATACGAAATGGGGAGATCGATCGAGATACCGTGGCGAATGATCCTGACGCCTTGACGGCGGCGCTAACTATGTATGATACATCAGGGGATGCGGATTCTTCGATACCACCTGCGCCTGGGGGAACTTCTTCGAGACCACATGCGCCTAGATTACCTTCTCCGCTGGGACCTATGCCTCCTGCGCCTAAATTGAAATATATAACTCTTCCTAGATGCGAAAACCCGATTTTGACTACCGCATCTTCGTCATACTTTACAGGCGCGGGACCAGGCTCGTCTTCGACCGGTTCGATGTTCTATCCGAAACATCCCTTTCATTTCTCTAGCTCAACGTTTTCTAGCAGTCAACACCAAGGATCTAGTTCGTCTTCCACTGGATCGGGAACCTCTGGACCTCCAAGTCACGGGCCTCAGTTTATCCAAAGACCCATGAGTCCAACCATGCGCCCGCCAAATTCGTCTTCGTTATTTGCGCATAATCCACCCTATAGGACTAACCAGGGTCGTCGAGATAGCTGGTCTCCGGATGAAAACACGATAAATACAACAACTGGGCGCGGCACATCCGTTCCCCATCACGAAAGAGCTACCCGACAATCGTCTGCCTCGCCTTCGCCAGTTCTGGCGTACAACATGGATCAAATCCAGGACGGCTGCTACATCAATGTAACAGGTTTGCCTTTTAAGCTGCAAGTCAAAACGACCCTTGGAAATGGTAATTGTGCCTATAGCCTTTTGAAAATAACACGAAACGATTTTGCGAACCTCTTGAGTGAACTAGTGTGTACACACGTACCGAACTTGAGCAAAGTTAAAGCTAACGTAAGACAGACAGTGTTATTTGACGTCAATCAGGCGATCGCGAGAGGTAACAAAGAAAATGCTGATGGGTGGGAGTTAGCCTTAGCTAAAGAGGATGCTGCTGCACGAACGAGCGGCCTCAGTGACTACGCTTTAGATACTCACAATATCATTTTCTATATAAACAACTTCGTGCGCCTGGAACCCGCATCATTTACTGAAACTTATCACGTTGCTAATTTCTACAACACATTGGACCTTGGCATTGGCGGCTTAGGCGTTGTTGCTGCTACTGCTTTAGGAATACCCATACACATTATTACAATTCCTGACGATGGCCAGTTTAACGAAGATCTTGACAACGCCACTGTTATCACCGTAACAGGAAATCAAGACCTTTATGATCTTACCGGTCTCTTTGAAGCAAACCAACAAGGTGGCGCTTTGACGTCCAAATTGGTTCAATCGGAACCTGGCGCAAAAGTACTATATCTGTTATTTAGAAATGGGAACCACTATGATCTCGCGATACCTGTTCCGAAGAAACAGTAACTGTTTAATGAACGCATCTCTGACAGCTGAGCTCCGCACGTTACAACGCTGCTTTAAACTTATGCGCATCATCGAAAAGCAGCTGAATACTTTTCGATATTCTGGAGCAGATGGAATCTCTGGTTTTCATCTGCTCGACGTCGAAATTTCCCAACACATAATCGGAAACCGTGGATTTATATTCTGGACGTCCAATGCCTATGCGTATCCGCCAGTAGCCAGTTCCAACGGTGGAATCGATGCTTTTTAAGCCGTTATGTCCGCCATTGCCGCCCCCTTTTTTGATTTTTATCTGTGAGAACTCAAGATCTATATCGTCATGAAACACATATATATTTTCAATTGGGATTTTGTAGAAATCCATTAGAAATCTTACGGC
>BNWK01000223.1 GCA_025998775.1 Alphaproteobacteria bacterium
TGGTTATTTGAATCTGATGGGGATCAATAATATGGACGCAGATGGTGGGGAGGGAAGATCATTGAAGGATAGAGAGGCGACAGAGGGAATCTTGGGAAAGACTATGCCCAAGTTTAGCCAGACTGTGGCTTCGAATGTGGGTGCAAGCACCTGGAGTGATAAGGAAGGCAACAACGAGGACGTTGAGGAGGAGGAGAATAGTGAAGAAGTGAGTGAAGATGATATACCCCCAACTCTCACCCTGACAGATTTTTGGAACATGGATTACAAAGACCGGACGCGCTTCAGGGCTGCCTTGCTTGGTGCTTTTTGAATTTTCCAGAATAATTGTTTGATACATTTGAGTGAAGTTTATGAAGTTTATAGAGTCATTTGGAAATCTGGTAAATTTGGATAGTACTGCTTCTACTTCCACTACTACTACTGGGTGCTTTTTTTTTTTTTTTTTGAAATATGGGAATAGTAAAAAAGTTTTTTTTGTGAGGATTCTTCAATGATTGAAGAATTCAGAGACTTTTAGTAATTAAAAACTTAGTAATTGAAATTAGGAACTTTATTTAAATTCAAATGGAGAACTCGCAAGATTTCCCAATTATTTGTGAAACATGTCTTGGGATTAGTCCTAATATTAGAATGGTATTTTTGTTTCATTTAAAAAATAAATTTGCACTGTGTTAGACACGTGAACAATTTGGAAGGGAATGTAAGATTTGCATGCGTGCGTTTAATATTTTTCGATGGAAACCCAAGGTTCCAGGATCAGATTCAAAATATAAAAAAACTGAGATTTGCCCTGATTGTGCGAAGGAAAAAAACATATGCCAAACATGTATGTTGGATCTCCAACATGGCTTGCCTGTACAAGTGAGAGATGCGTTGTATAAAAGTGCATCAGCATCATCGGGTTCCTCACGTCCCGCCGATACTGGTCCCGCTTCATTAGTGAATGTTTTTTAACTTTTTAGCATATCATCACATGTTACTTTTTTAAAGTTGGATTATCAAATGGCATTGAAAAAATTGAGAGTATGTTTTTATAAAGTAGTATTATTATCATTTCATTTTCAGGGAGAAGAAATTACAGAAATGCCTTCCTCCACAACAGTTCCAGAAGTTGTTACGGCAGCCGTTGCCCGTCTTGCTCATGCCACACCTTATCATGAAAGAAATAAGACAAAAATATGTTCGTTTTGGGTTAAAGGAGAGTGTAACAGAGGAGATGAGTGTCCATATCGGTTGTGTTTTTTTTTTTTTTTTAGTTATTTTCATATTGTTCAGTCATGAAATGCCGAAAACAGGACCACTTAGTATTCAGAAATTTAAAGATCGTTATTATGGAGTTCATGACCCAGTGGCAGAAAAGATGTTAAGAAGGCTAAACAATCCAGATGCTGACGATGATGAAGATGATAATCCCGCTGTTGCGAAGACAGCAGCAGGAGCTACTCCATCAACATCCCCATCATCGGGTGTGCAGCCTTCTTCCTCTCCATCAGCGTCATCTTCTTCTTCGTCATCTGCAGGTTCCTCATCTGTTTCTTCGTCTGGCATAGTCGACCGATCAAACACTTCACTGTATGTCACAGGAATACCAAAAGATGGGAAAATAACAGAGAAGGATTTGCAAGTTTTTTTCATCTCTTTTCCTCTCTTTCTTTATTCCTTCCTTACTTCCATTCCTACCTTTCATCCTTCTTTTCTTCATATCTTTTTCCCTTCATTCCTTCCTTCCTTCCTTTCTACCTTTCTTTCTTCCTTCCTTCCTTCCTTCCTTCCTTCCTTCCTTTCTTTCTTTCTTTCTTCCTTCCTGTTTTCCTTCCTTTCTTCCTCTTCCTTCCTTCCTTTCTACTTTCCTTCCTTTCTTCCTTCCTTCCTTCCTTCCTTTTCCTTTAGTCTTCCTTTTACTTTCCTTCCCTTTACTTCCCTTCCTCTTTTTTCCCTCCTTCTCCATCAACACCCATCGATCCAGCTCTCGTGGACCATGGTGCAGTGCGTCGTGTCCCACTGTGTCGCACCATTGGTTGCCCACCATTGGTTGCCCACCATTTGGTTTCGCACCATGTTTGCAACCCCTCTCCTCCTCTTCTTCCTTCCTCTTGCGCACCATGATGAAGTTAAGTTTTTTTTTTGTTTTTTTTTTTTTTTTTCGTTTTTTTTTTTTTTTTTTTTTTTTTTTTTTTTTTTTT
>BNWK01000224.1 GCA_025998775.1 Alphaproteobacteria bacterium
TCGGTTTTTAATTGACAGTTTCCATCATTGAATTTTTTCTGGAGTCTCTCAATCAATAAATCAGACAGTTTTTCTATCAACTGATTTTTTTGCTTAGCCACTTCCGCTTCCAGTTGAGCTTTCATGGATATCTCGTATCTTTCCCGAATGCCTTGCAACAGGATCTCGTTTTCTTCCTGCAGAAGCTTCATTTTCTCTTCCGTCTTACGTTTATACTCCTCCAGAACCGCCTGCGTCTCGTCTTTTTTTATACGTGCGTTTTTCAGAGCCACATACGCTTCATTCTTGAGAGCCTCGGCATTGCGGATTTTTTCCTTTACGCTTCGAATATGCTCGTCTAGCTTGCCTACCAAAAGCGGATATATCTTTTTGGCGAAGATCCAGCTAAATCCGAGAAATGATATGACAATTGTGAACTCAGGACTCATGACTATCATTCTCTGGTTTTGTGACGAAACATGATATTCCTTCGAGAGCAGCGTCTAACAATGTGTCATCTATGTTGGCGGCCATTTCTCGGAAGATCTCATTTGATGATTCTGCCAACGTGGCAGATTCAGACCTGGATACTTGGGAAAATACATTGTGTAGATTTCCCTTCTCCTCAATATTACGTTCTCGAAAGGACGCCATTAATTCAGATTCCGCAAGATAGGAGTCCAGATATGCGTTCTCCAGAGCACTATTGGATTCTTGCTCCAGTTTCTCCGCGTCAGATTTAAGCTTTTGCGCAGTATTGAGAAGACCATCAACATGCATTACCCTAGCGTTGAGGGTGTCTTCTATGCCAGGAGTCACAATCCACGCCATAAACAGATAAACAATTAAAAAACCAATCACTATCCAGAAAATCTGGGACGCAAAGGTTTCTATCGCTAACTGCGGCAATGCATCACCTAATTACTTGAATAAAATTAATAGGGCAATCAAAAGAGCAAACAATGCTATTGATTCTGTCAGCGCAAATCCCAACATACCCATGAAACGAACCTTGTCTTCCGCTTCTGGATTTCTGGCGACGGAACTAATCCAGGTAGAAAACAGGTTTCCCATGGACATTCCAACTCCGTACAACGCAAGAACCGCCAGCGCTGCACCAATAAAACGAGCCGCTTCTGTTGACATAATTACTCACTCCATCAAAAAACATCAGTGTAAATGTATAGCATCGTTGAGATATACACAAGTCAGTATTGTAAACACATAGGCTTGTAATATCGCAATTACTATCTCGAATCCAGTTAGTAGCGTATTTACAAGTATTGGCGCTATACCAAACGCCCCAAGCATTACCGCAAAACCAGCGAAAACCTTCATCATAGTATGACCTGCCATCATATTTGCAAAAAGTCGTACAGCAAGGCTAACTGGTCTGGATAAATACGATATAAGTTCTATCGGAACCAATAGTGGAAACAAAAAAGGAGGCAATCCTTTTGGAGCTAGTATTCCGAAAAATTTCGCTCCGTGTTTTACAAATCCCAAAATGGTTACGAATAAAAACACAATCATGGCCAACGTAAAAGTAACGATTATATGACTGGTAAACGTAAACATATAGGGAATCATTCCAACTAGATTACCAAATAACACAAAGAAAAATACAGAAAAAACGAACGGAAAATACTTCTGCCCCTTGGAACCAACGTTGTCATCTATCAGGCCAGCAATTAAGTTGTAGGACATTTCTCCCAGCGCCTGCATTCGATCCGGTACCAGTCTTTTTTCTCTGATCCCTATGGAAAACAAAAAAAAAATCAGCACAACGGCTACTAACACCGAAAACGAGGAATTCGTAAACGACAAATCAATATCCGCGACTTTTATATTAAAAATTGATGTGATTACAAATTGATGTAATGGATCCATGAAACCCTCGATACCCAACGCTACGGTATCATTATTTCACAAACGCAGACTATTCGCAACATTTTCGTAGTGATTTTATTGAAGAGCGCCGAATGTAAGCGCAATTTGATAATGTCCGGTCGTGCAATTTAGAAATGTCCGGTTTTAAGTATTCGGCGAATCCCATAAATTCGATGAAGTTATGTCATTTGTTGAGGAAAAACCATGCAAATATTTAAGGAAGAGGAAATGGATAGGATTTATGTCTTGCGCCAAGTAAAAGAGCGCAAATTGACGCAATCGGA
>BNWK01000225.1 GCA_025998775.1 Alphaproteobacteria bacterium
GTATGAAGTATTTTTTTTAGTAAATGTGTTTAAACTTAGTAAATGTGTCCCATATAGTTTTATGATGAACATGACACACATTCAAAGGCGAATGACTTCACTGATAGATTACCTATAATCAAAAATTCTGTCACAGAATGTTAGTTTTCCGACATCACGGCGTTCATGGGAAAGGATTTGCATTACTCCAACCTTTCCGTCTTTCAGAAAATGGTTATTGATTTGTGAATTCATTGTGCGATTAAAACTTCCATTCTTGAAGTAGAAATGATGCTTCTGATGATGTGGTGAGGATAGCATTGTCATTCCGCCAAGACTGTGTTTCTGAAAATAGAAATGATTTGTCAAGTGAAACTAAAATTTGGTCAGTAGTTTCGGCTCCCGTGTATTGCTGATTGACTTTGAAAAAAAGTGAGAATTGAATGACTAATACAAGAGAAAATTGGGTCGGGAGTTGCTTTTTCCTGGAGAGTCATGCTTTAGTATTTTTTTTTTGTTACAAGAGAAGAAGAAGAGGAAGAAAGAAGACGAAGAAAAATGCATGAGAAGATTTTTCATCTTGTAAAACATCTCTCCAATACTCAATCCTAACGCTGAAATAATCTTCTCCTTTCCCATTTCTCCATGCCTTGCCTTCCCCTCTTCCTTCTCTTTTTTCTTTTTCTTGTAAAAATCGGAAAATCGCATCTTTGACAGTATGACGTTGGAGAATGGAGTACGTGGGTGAAATACTTATTACTTAGAGATTAAAAAGTAAGTTAGTATGGGGTTGATCTCTTCGATGTCTTTTCAAAATTTCAACCAAAGTTGATTCCTCCACATCAACAAAATTAACACAAGGTGTTCGAGAAACCAAATTTTTTGGGTAAAGGGTTTGGGACATGAATCGTACCATATCTTATTCAATTCAAGTCCAATTTTTATGATTTAAAAGCCCAAATACTTCAAATAATATTAGGAAATCAATGGTGTGTTGAAAAAAAAAAATAAAGCCCAACTAATTTCTTTTCCTGTGCCACGATTCGTGTCCATGGGCACGATTCGTGTCCTCGACACCAGCAGCAATCAATACAAAAATCAAGAAAACAAAGATATAAGCAATAAAAACAAAGGAGTCTGCGAGGTAGTGCGGAAGCTTGTACGTCGTATGCTCTGTTCTTACAGCTTCTGAGTCTAAGAGTGTGAACTTCTTCATCAACACGCCCCCCCTTTTCGGTTCAGACTTCTTCCCCTTTCCCTTTTTGCTTTTTCCCTTCCCTTTCTTTTCTTCTTCACCCTCCTACTCTATCTTTCCCTCTCCTTCTCCTTCTCCATCCTCTCCCTCCACTTCTTCTCCATCCTCTCCCTCCTCTTCTTCTCCCTCAATCTTCCTACCCTTCCATTGCTTCTCCTCTCCCCTCAGCAATTCCTCGACTAGTGCCTTTTCAAACTTTATCAATCCTCTCTCCCACCACCTCGGTTTCATATACTCGAACGGCCTCAGATACAGCGGTTTATTTCCGCCAGCTTCCTTCTTCCCTGCCACCACCAGCTCTGCCCTTCCTCCTCCTTTCCCAGCCATCAGCGCAGCCAACTTCCTTTGATTTTTGTCGTACCTCTCCTCTGCCACCTTCAGGTCGATCAGAGCGCCCTTCAACGAAAGCGCGAACAGATGGTCGTACGACGGCCCGTAGCGGAAGTGCGGGATGTACCTCACGCGCGCCGCAATGTCATTGATAGGCCTAGCACCTGTAGCCAGAAGTTGATGCCCATTTCCCAGCACATCGCAACCGCATGCTCCAGCAGGATTGGTGCCTTCCCTCCCCGTGAGTCGATCTCCTTCAGCGTCAGATGCTTTTCCATTATCTTCCACAGGTTCGACCACGAGCACACCCGGCAGTCGAACACCGCCATCGACCCCATCCCGTCTGTGCCGTCTGTGGAGAGGTAGCAGTCGATCCTCGAGTCGCGCTGATCCCGCAAGTTCTTCACCCCCACATCGTGTATGGTCTCCGGCATCTGATACACGTACATGCAGAGGCAATGGTGTGCAAGAAGCACCCAGGGGATGAAGTGCGTCCCCGGAGAGCCCAGCTGCTGCAGAAGGGCGCAGATACGGCCCAGGATGTGCAGGTTCCACTTCTTGAAGTGCTCCGCTGCCTTCGCCGGCAC
>BNWK01000226.1 GCA_025998775.1 Alphaproteobacteria bacterium
CATGAGAAGTTTGACGGAAGTACTGCCGAGCTTAAAGTGCAGTTAATCAGACACTCACATATACCTCACTGTGCTAATGCCTCGGTGACTACGGCAACGTTAGGTCAAGTCGAAAGAGGAGAAAAAGAGTTGGGGAAGACGAAGGGGAGTAGGAGAAGGAGGAGGAAGGGACTGATGTGGTGGACACCGTGGATGAAAAAACAAGACAAAGAAAAATTGATTTCAATAAAGTGTTTGGTTTTGTTTGTTACGCAAATGAAAACAGATTACCAAAAGATTTTCAAATTACTAATCATCAGTTTGACGAGATTGAATTTTGGTTAGTAAATTCAGAGGGGGAAAAAGTAAATGCAAACAACTTCAGAGCTGAATTGTTATTGGAGTTAAAATACTGAGAAATTAAAGTAAGTAATGTCTGATCCGATTTTATTTTTGATATGCTCGTTTGCAATTTCAATCATATTACAGAATGTATCCACTTGTGTTCTCGTCACTCCATCCATTGTGTAACTATTGCGCATCCATGTAATCTTCTCTTTAACTGGATAATATATTTTTGTAGTGAATTCTTTTTTGGTTGACAAATTAAGAGGTGTTGGTAGTATTCGCAAAAGCTCTTCAACACCGTCAGTAAATCTGTTTTGTGCTGGAATAACTAAAGTGTTCCAAAAGTCGTCAGTATGAATGAGGTAAATCACATAATCGAGACTGCTTGCGTCACCCGCGTATGTTTTCACTGCTGCACATATCTTTGCTGCTTCGGTCACTGCTGCAGTATCTTTTGTGTATCCTACGAATACATCAATCGTTCCAGTATCCATGTATTTCTTTAGTCGCTCATGCACCTTCCTAAAGAGAACCATCACATTTGTTTCCAAATACGTCGAAAAGAGTAACTTATTAATATACATGTTGGCAGCGGTGGTATCATCAAAGAATAAATGCTCGGGTTGGTAAAGAGTCGATCTCACGCGACTTAGTAGTGCATCATTAGTAAGACCGTCAGTACTTATCTTAGTAAGGAGTTCCATCACTCCAACACAGTAGGACTCGAGTTGATTGGTGAAAGTAGTACTGACAGTTGTTGCAAAGAATTCCTGTTCTGAAAGAGTAGTGAATGCATGTAATGCTGTCTCGAGATTGGATATAGTCGTACTTAATGTATTTATAGTTTCGTCAATATTTTCACTTACTACTCCAGTGTCGTCGTGTCCTTGGGTAATATGTGCTCTCAGCCTGTTGTGTTCAGTGTGGAATGATGTGCTAATGTTGTGTTCATCTTGTATGTTAAGATTTTGCATACCAAAGGGAAGATCCCCATCATTGAGATACTGAATGAGGGTTGCCTCTTGATTGTAAATGCGTATGTAATCATTTTTCTCTGCTGTGTTTGGATAGGGATGTGCTGTCATGTAAGCATTCATTGCAGGTGCATAATCACCTAAACCCACGTATGAGAAGTAAGTGACTAAATCAACTTCCTTAATTAACCTTGCCTTTTCATTTATTACCTGCGCATGAGCTGCGAGCAAGAGCATATCAAGTCTTAACCGAACTGAGTCTGGCAACTGAGTTTCATCACCCTCTGTCAGTGCTATGAATGCTTCATCTCCAAAGTGTTCACCTAGGGGAATACTATCGGCCAGCATTAGTAACACTTTCACTCTCACTGCTTCGTGTTCCTCCTTAAAATCATTAAATATAACCCTCATATTGTCGGACATCACTGCACAGAATCGAGCTTTTTCAATCCACCCTATCATTTGTTCCTCCCACAGAAATATTTCACACAATTTGTTTGCCAACAGAACAAACTGATATGTGTCGAAAATAATTTTACTAAGTACGTTTGTAATTGCTTCAATATGTTCACGATAAGTGTATTGATCGAGTCCATTAGGTGGCTCGTGATAGTCATCCCAGTCTTCATAAGTCAAACGATTGGTTGTGTTAAGTAACTCAAGCTTATTCAGTAAATATTGCATATTAATTTGTTCTGCACTTAGTAAATCGAGTAACTCATTTTCTTCTTCTTTAATCTTTTTGTCTTTCTCTCCGTCATCAAGATTGTAGCATTTTAGTATTCCATCAACGATCAAATCCCCATGTACATGTACTTTTCCCTGCGAATCAAATACCATCCCTAGTAAC
>BNWK01000227.1 GCA_025998775.1 Alphaproteobacteria bacterium
AATAAGAATTGAATTTTTTATCCGTGAATAAAAGTTGAAATTGAAAATGGGGAAACTAGATAAAACAAACAGAACTGAATCTGCAAATGATAAAAAAATAACAGAAAAAAAACCGAAAGAGAAAAAATCTAAAAGTAAAGAGAAAAAAACACCATCACCTCCTACTTCACCTGAGGCTTCCGTTGCTTCGCCACCACCTCCCGATACTGTTCCTAATGCTTCGCCAGCTCCGACTAACGTTCCTGAAAAAAAGAAAAGACAACCATCAGAAACAGTTGAACTAGATCTCACACTTGCAACAAAAATAAATAGATTTAAAGAAAAAGAATTAATTCGTGATTTTTATGTCTTTGATGGAAAAATGTACAAACCTGTTTCAGAAACAAAACAACGTTTACTAAAACTTCAAGACAATAAACACGGTTATGAATACTTTTATGTAAAGGGAAAAGATGGGAAAACAATAACAATTAACAAAAACAAAATGGACCGGTTAACCTATGTTGAACCAGATCCAGATGCTCCGACTAATAACGAAGAAAACCAACCTACGAAAAAAGAAAAAGAAAAGAAAACCAAAAATGAAACAAAAACTGAAAAAGCTAAAATAACTAAATCAGAATTGAAAAAAATATTTGACGAACCTGACGTGGAAGAAGATGAAAACGATAATGTCTCCGAACCCACTGACTAAGTTTTTTCCACATCATAAATGGTAGGCATTTGGAATAAAATAAAGAACTTTTTTGTAAATGTTGGTAAAGGTGTTAAAAAAGTCGCTAAAAAAGTTTACGATGCTGGGAAAACAGTTTACAATAAAGCAAAAGAGACATTTCAAAAAGTAATTCCATACTTCGAAAAATTCAAACCTGCAATTAATTTTATATCCCAACAAACAGGTATGCCAATAACACAAATTTACGAAACTATTAACGGATCCTTTAACGTAATTGAAGCAATGAAAACCAAAAACCCCGGAAAAGTTCAACAAGCGATTCAAGATACAATTCAAAAAATGCAAGACTTTGTAAAGAAACCATACGGAATTGAATACCCAGGGTTAAGTACGTAAGTAAAGGTTCGTCTGATTATTTTTATGTCATTCAAAAATGGTCGGTATATTCAACAAGATAAAGAACGCCTACAATTGGGTCAAAGAAAAAGGGAAAAAAACACTTATGCCTGTGCTCGGTAAAATTGGTGATCTTGTCCAAAACGACATAGTTCAAACAGTAATGAAAGCCGGAGCTAACTACATGGGAGTTGATGCATCAGTAATCGATAAAATAACTAAAGGAGCCAAAATCGCAAGTCAAGCAAGGGACTCCTACAACGCAGACCCCAACAAATCCATTTTCGATATCGTTAAAGAACAAGCTGGAAACCTTGGCGATCTGGGAATAAAAGGATTAAACCGAAACCTCATCTCAAAAATGGCAGACAATGCAAAGGCCACAACAGATACCATAAATAACATTCAAGAAAAGGGATTCAATAAAGATACAATTATGCAATCCTGGAACACATTCACCGATAAATTAAAAAGTAAAATGGACGATCTCAAGTACACCGCTAATAAAACATATCAAGGAGTAAAACAAAATCCAATCGGTGCTGGGTTATTAAAAGCCGCTAATTACCTCCCACCTGTTGCAATCGGAAAAGGTTTAATTTCAGGTTTCAACAAAATGAACAATAAAGGAGCACTCACAAAATTTGCGACAAAGACCTTCAATAATTTACCACCAGTTGCAATGACAAAAGGTTTAATCGCAGGTGGAAAAAGTTTATTCACAGGTTATCAAACATTAAAGAACAAATTAACAAAACGTCCTGAAGACCTCAATGACAAAATACAACTAAAACCTTCCGTTCCCGCTTCCGCTCCAGCATCATCACGATGGAGTATGTTTACGAAAAAGAAATAAACCTTCCCTTTGCTAGAGAGAGAATGAAGTACATTTATTTTTTACATCAATGAAAATGGTAGGGATATTCAACAAAATCAAAAACGGACTAACCACCCTTGCAACAAAAGCGAAAAAGAATCTAATCCCAGTTCTCGGTACAATCGGTGATGTGGTTGCAAGCGATAAATTTCAAAAGATTATGGGTGATGTGGCACCAGCGATAA
>BNWK01000228.1 GCA_025998775.1 Alphaproteobacteria bacterium
TTCTGAGAAATAGTTAAACTCCTTAATGTTTGATGAAAAAAACTTACTTGATGAAAAATCAATATTTGATGGAATAACAGAACAAGATTTGAATCCTTTTACTCAAGATAATGAAATTGATGAAGTAAAAAACTTGAACACATTCAAAAATGCACCTATACTGGAGTTTCCCGAACCAGTCTTGTTGGAAGTTGGAAGGTATGACTGTTATATCACGGAGCCAAACAATGTGTTGAAAAAATTGATTTCTGAAGGAAATGGAATACGACCTGAACGTTTAGGAACAGTGAAAATTCATTATGTTGGCAAGCAGATTGATGGAGAACAGTTTGACAGTAGTTATGAAAGAGAGCAACCGACAACGTTTAAAGTTTTATTTTTGGTTTTTTTATTTGGTTTTTTTCAGATCGGATCTGGAGATGTAATAAAAGGATGGGATGTTGCTGTTGTATCAATGAAAGTAGGAGAAAAAGCTGAATTTGAAATCAAACCAGAATTCTGTGTTGGAGGTGAAACATCTTTTTTGACAACTCCTCCAGGTTATTGACCTTTATGCATATATGTATTCATCAAAAAATATTCAGACACTACCCTTGTTTTTACGATTGAGCTTCTTGAGTGTGAAAACCTGCCAAAGACCTTTGACGAGTGTGTGATATACGCAACGCGGCGAAAGGAGGAAGGGAACGATCTTGTGAAGCGGGGATTTTGGAAAGAAGCGAACGAGTTCTATGAGACGGGGCTTTCATTTGTGCACTACCTCGAAGGAAAAAACGCGGATGAGAAAGCGCGGCAGAAGGAGATTACACTGTCGATACTGCTGAACCGCTCACTGTGCTACTTGAAGCTAGCGAAGTGGAAGGAGCTGGCGCTGGTGTGCAACGAAGCAATATCGATCGATCCGCAGAACGTGAAGGCTCTTTTCAGAAGAGGGGCAGGGTATAAGCAGCAGGGCAGGACAGACCTTGCAATGCGCGACCTGAAGAAGGCCCACGAACTGGCACCGGTGTGCTGTGTATTTTTGGCTTGCTTGCTTATTTTTGTTTTTTTGAAAAAGTAGTTTATGTTTGCTTGCTTGTTTGTCTTGTGTGTTTTGCTTGCTTGCTTGTTTGTCTTGTGGGTCTTGTCTTTTGGATTCTGATGTCAGAGTTGTTTTCCAGTTTTTCTCCGTTTGTCTTGCATACTTGTGTGTATTCTCTCTGCTTAATTTCTCCTGTTTATTATTTCCAAACTATAGAACAGCAACGTTTCTCATATATTCCAATGGCTATAGTTTCTTTTCTTATTTGCTTCACGCAGACCGACGATGCGAATATCTCTTCTCTTCTTTTCTTCTTCCCATCTTTCTTCTGTCCTCTTGTTCATAGACGGGCAGTACAAAACATCTCTTCTCTCTTCTTCTCTTCTTTTCTTCTCTCCTTCCCTTTTTTTTTTTTCCCTTCTCTCGCCTTTTTTCTCCTTACCTTTTTTTCTCTTCACTATTCCCTTCTCTCCCTCCCTTCTCTCCTTCTCCCTCTGTCGTCTGCCCCTCCTCTTAGTAGTAATAGGCTGTCCTGTTTTGGGTCCTTTTTTGTCCGAACCCCTTCCAGATCAACTGTAGAGCCTCCCAAGTGAGTTCCTTATTATTTATTATATAATACACACTCTCACACCCCCTCCAGCACATCTGACAGCCAATTCCGAAAATATAATACCAGATAATAGACCGCGGCATAATAAAATCAAAACACCTACGAAAAGCAATTCTGTTTATTATGCAACTTTTTACATTTATTCATTTACGAAATTCATTTACGAATTCAATCACACACTTCAATCATTCAATTCAATCACTCAATTCATTTACGAATTCAATCATGAAAAGAAGTGTGATTCATCTATACATTAGAATAAAAAAGAGAAAAGAAAAATGAATCAACGGAGTTTAAAAATACAAATCGAAAACGCAATTCAAAAACGCAATTTGAAAATGCAATTTAAAAACGCAATTCGAAAATGCATTTCATTTCATCATTCCATCATTTCATCATTTTATTATTTTAATCATTTCATTTCATCATTTCATTAAATCATTAAAATTTCATCATTTCATTTAATCATTGCATTTCATCATTTCATTTAATCATTGC
>BNWK01000229.1 GCA_025998775.1 Alphaproteobacteria bacterium
CAAAATAGAATTCAGCAAGCACACAAGTACACGCTTGTGCTTCTCTTCACCAAACAGATTAGCAAAAACAAAATCCGAACTCGGTTTTAATAGACCGTTCATGTCTCACCTTTTTATTCTTTTAAGTTACTCTTCTAAAGTTCCATTACCAGACCTATTGCGAAAATCTTCAGGAGCAAGAGATTCAATTCACAATAGGTCTATCATTCTTATAATCATACCACATTTTTCTGGAAAGATGGTACTTCTTTTTTGAGGCAATATTTTTGATGTAAGTTTCAAAGCAGCTCCACCGTCTCATCTATTTCTCGCATGATTTTATCGGTTAGATAGAGGGCGTTAATGATTTTCTGGTAGTGCCTAATGTCGTCGGAGTTTAGTGATCGTCCCTTTCGGTCTTTCAGCCATTTTTGTGCTGGCTGATAGCCGCCAATGTAAAAATTCCAAGCGATTTCTGGAACATAACCGAAATATTGCGTAGCGTTTATGTAGACTTTGTTGTCCAAATATTTCACTTTGTTTACGACGTTATCGCCGGATTCCGGATAATTTATCTTGAGAGTTCGGGGATCGTCGCTTTCCAGCAGATGAATCTGACGCAGTTTTCCTCCCAGATCAACCAGTTGCCAGAACTTTTTTGCATCGGTTGGATAGGGAACTTTCGGAAAATCAATCTTTAGAAATTCTTGATATTTTTCACGATATTTTGGCGAATGCAAAACCGCGTAGATGTAATCCAGCACATCCAATGGCGCAAATGTATCTGCTTCGGCTGTTTTTTCTGGAATGAACTTCAATTTTAATCCATCTGCAAACTTGTCGATGGCTTCCGGATGGAAGTTGGGCGTTCTCGACGAATCATGATCTGAGTAGAGATAGAGAGGCGCAATGCAGGAGCTGCTTCTTTCACATAGTTTATTGCAAATAAATATGTGGCTGATTTGATTGCCTGCCACGCCTCTTTGCGTCATTAATCCACAATTTTCCTTATCCAGCATATGTCGCATAATTTCTCGCCCTGGACGTTTATGAAATCCTTTGGTTTTTCCAGTATAATAGGTGAAGCGCACATCAAATGGCCTATAGCAAATTGGCTGGATTAGATTTTTATCTAGTTTAGAATCCTTCAGATCTCGCTGTGCACTAGCTATTGTCCAATCTCGACCATCCTTTCCAAGATAATATTTTTTCCTGGCTTCTTCTATTTCTAAAAATGCAAAATCATTAATTGTTTTTTGCATTTCTTCTGTAGTATTTTTAATTGTTAATTTATCTCTGCCTGTTTCAACTCCGCTTAAATTAAGCATAAACAAATCTTTTATTCCTAAACCTTTATAGTATCCACTCTTTTGAGAAAAATCCTTGGGAACAAAAAAATAATATGGAGTTTCATACTGAATTTTTTTGAATCCCATCGATTCTAAATTACCATCGAGCAATCCCGCGTATTTTTCTTTCCGCCTACCATACAAATCAACGTGATAGACATTTGCTAACTCTATGTCTTTGCTTTTTTTGATAAAAATATTAATGGATACGCCCTGCATGATATCAAAAACATTCTCGTCTTTTGAACCATCCGGACAGCTCTCTTTCTTTCTGGAATTTCCGTGTAGATCGACGATGTAAATTTCATCGAATGTTTCCAGCAATGACTTTCGCATTTGCCTATGAATTACACCATCCAAAAAACTGTTGTTAGAAATGTATGCCAATACGCCAGCTCCACTTTTTTCGACGTGATGCTGTCCATAGCGAATGAACTTTATGTAGTCGTCCGAAAGTGGCTGTATATTTTTTTCATGCAAATTTTTTTTGTAAGTCTTCAGTAATCCCGTTATCCATTTGCTTTTATTTGAGCTGCTTACGCTATAGGGAGGATTCCCCAGCACAACCATTACGGGCACATTACAAGACATCTATTTCTCCCTCCAATGAATTTTTCAATTGCAAATCCCAGCGTTTTTTTCCAATTGAATCACAGCCACTTCTGCGCAATGCAGAATCCAATCGCAGGAAACCAAGAATAAAAGGCGTTGGCATTAGTTCAAATCCGTGCAATCGATTTTTCAGATTATCTTCGACAGTGGTTGCACCATGAGCGCTTATTTTTTCATCTTCTC
>BNWK01000230.1 GCA_025998775.1 Alphaproteobacteria bacterium
AGTCTTGTCCTTCTGCGCCTACTGGCAGGTAATCCTCTTTGGCTTTTCCAAGTTCGATATCGAATTGCCTTTTTATTGCATCTTCTTCCATGAGTGACTCAATGAAAGTTCGCATTGGAGATCCGTAGTAACGCCCAGTTGCTTCTTTTAGATGATTGGTTAGCGCGTTGTAATTTGGAAAACCATTGAGCCTTTCCAAAAGTCCTTTGCTTTCCGGAGTTGGTCTGGCCGGAATTGTGAGCAAGCGAATGCCTTGCCCAGCATGCATTTTCTTGTTGGATTCTGCCATATGTGTGGCCAAATCTTTTTCGCCTGAAGAAAGCAGACCTAGTCGCCAAATTTGTGTTTTGCGTGCTGCGCCATTTATATTTGCTCTGGTTTTTCCCATGCCGTTGGCCAGCATATAAATTGCATCTCCGATTTTCTTCGAATCCATCAAGCCGATTTCGTCCAAAATTAACAGCATGTCGTTGTGAGTTACTGCAATCCCTTCGAGTCCGTTGTCGGTCGCTTTCCATGGTTTGATGTACTTGTGACTTCCGAAAACTGATGCGGCCACATATAACGTTGTAGTTTTCCCTTCAGAACTGTTTCCAACGAAATTGATTCCAAAGTTTTCTCTATCACATGACTTCAGCAAAATGCTGGCGAAGGCTGAGCTAATGGCAAGCACAAGTCTTGAATTTCCTTCGCACGGTTTGGCCACATATCGAGTCCATTCTTCCGCGGTGCCACTTGTTTCCACGTAAGATGGATCTGCGTCCGATTGATGTATAACCAATTCTTTCGGTGGTTTTCCGATGAAGCCATTTTCGGTAATGAATCCGTTTTCATACCATCCACTGACCTTAATAAATTTCGCAAAGACTGCCGGATCGCAATTATTGATATAGTCGTTTAGCCTTAATTTCGCCCTGCCGTTAGTGGATATTTTTAGTCCATTTTTTAGAAGTACCTCTCTCATTTTATCGCCATCCTTGGACAACCAGCAGTTGAGAACACGAAGGCGACGCAGTTGTCCACGACGTGTTTTGAACTCAAGTAATTTTCCAGCGTTTTCTCCATCTGAATCTTCCGTTTGCGCGATGACTTTTACGTAACCAGAAACAAAAACATATACCTTGCGACGCTTATCGTAATAAGACAATTCATCTTCAGTAAGCCGAAAACCATCGACCATACTTTCGCAGACAGAATTTTTCTCTTGGCTTTTTGCAAAAATCTCTCGAACTTTTTCTGCACCTTCAAAAATAAGCAAGTCATTGAAATCCGTTGGTTTTTCGGACTCATTTTTAAACTCCGGAATTGCGATGCTTGCTTTGATATTAAGCGCTGCTTCTTTTGCTTTGGTTACGCCAACATTTCCAGATTCAATATTGTATTTGTCGTTGTCGGCGGCGATTGTAATTTTTGCGTCCGGATATTTTTTTCTTATGGTTTTTGCGACATCCAATAAATTGTTGGCATCGAACGCGACTACAACAGATTTTTCGATGCATTCATGTATACTCGCTCCGGTTGCGTAGCCTTCGCAAATTATGACTTCGGAATCAATGTTACCAATCACAAAAAAACAACCCTTTTTGCGTCCTCCGGCGTGGAATTTTTTCAATCCGTTTGGATAGATTTTTTGGAGAGAAACCAAGTTGTCGTTCTCATCGAAAATCGGAATCAAAAGTGTTTCGTTTTGTGTTTTTAGTCCATATGATTTTACTTTTTTGGTTTGCAAATATGGATGCGTTTCACATTCGATACCTTCGTTCCAAATTTGTTGTGCAGCGACGGCTGCTTTGGCTTGTTCGAACTTTTTATCTTCGTTCATTTTTTCTGAATCGTGCGAATTTCATTTTTGCATTTTTCATGGTCATAATTTTCTTCGAACGCTTCCCAATGCTCGCCGCAGGAAAAATCACCAAACGAATATCCGCCAACGAATTTGATCGCCCAGTATCTGAACTTTTTTCCCCATCTCGTGAATTTGTCCGAGGTCACATCTTCTTTTGGAAACGGAAGGTCACGTTCTTGTAATGCAGAATATAAAACTGAATTCATTGTGCATCTCCCCAGCATACATTTCTAAAACCGCACATTTTGCATTTGAAATAAGATGAGTCATTCGAA
>BNWK01000231.1 GCA_025998775.1 Alphaproteobacteria bacterium
ACTTTAGTGTACTTCTCTTCGTTCAAGATGTCAAATCCGAACGATGAGTTCATCATCTTATGGTATTTCTCGTCTCCTTTGTTGTCTAGATTTATTGCACTGACACGGCGATTCATAAATGTAGTCACAAACTTATTGAAGCAATCTGTTTTGCCAAAGGTCGCAATTTCTTTTATCTCATCAACGATAAAGTGACATCTATCAATCAAGTAATAGAGATGGTATGATGATTCTATCATAAACTCATCATGAGTGCTCAGTAATTGTGTAAGTTTTCTCTCGACTCCATGTACAACACCAACGTTTCCAATTTGATTGTATGTGATACTGCCAACAACACTTTCGTCATCAGTGTTAATACTAATATTTCGGAATATTGGTGGAAAGTTAATGAATTCATTCAAATAATTCTCGTCAATGTGACCTTTGAGAGATACTACCATAAGTAATCCTTTCTTTGCCTCCTCATCAGTTCTGGAGAATCGTGTCGCAAATACTCTATCAAATATTTCTTTCGCCTGAAGCGGATCATCAGTATATTCCTTAAGTGACGATGGCATATACATGATTCCATTATCGTATTGAATCCAAGGTCGTCTGATGGAACCCATCGCAAATGGATACAAACTATTAAAATCAACACCCATTACATGCGTCATTACATTATTTGAATCTTCACTTATTACTTTACCATTTTCAATCCTGAATTGATTTATTTTAGTTTCACCAGCAATGTTCACTCTATGCATCACATTAGATAATCCTCCAGTGATTCCATTTCTCAATAGATGATACACAGCTTCATTATCAATAGTTGTTGGAAGATTATTTTTCATAGCGAATTTCTTGAGTTGAATGTCAAACATCACTTCCTCCAAATCTCGATTACTTCTCGTAGTGTTACAGATATTACAGCAAGGTCTCACATTATCGTTTGAATGTCCTCTCGTGCAATCAATTCTATCAAGAGTTGGCTGAAGAATATTACTGAATTTCTCTTTACACATGTAACAGCAATCTCTAAACAATTCCTTGTATTTTTCGTAATCCTTAGCACATACGTTGTCTTTGTATTCCCTATTCTTATCCACATCTTGCTTTCTATAACCCGAGCACATCGATATCCACTTATTCCGACTCAACTCATAAGTTGGCATGGGTTCATTAATTGAATAATCACCATTGATATCAAAGTCTGCGTAAGCCATGGAGAACTTGGTTGCACTAGCATTTGACGCTAATGAGAAACTTCGAAGCATATCAACTTTGTCAATCCACATGTTATCAATTAATGTAATAATCGGATCAATCATTATCTTTACATCATTCCTGTTATAGTACTCAAGGTATTGCCAAAGTGTTTCAAATGATCTTGATTGCTCGAGGAATGTCTTATAATCTTTTTCACTCATCTCTTCATTCTTCAATACAGAGAAGAATTTCTCGCGTGGAACCTCACTTGGTGATTTAGATAAGTATTCGTTGAAATTTTCTGAGTCAAATGCTTCGTAAGGAAAGAAGCTTTTAGTCATTCCTTTACCAAAATCCTTACAGAAGGAATCGAGTGTTCCACCAGCAATAAAATGCATAATATCTTTGAAGACAAGAATGATTCCTGTTCTATTGTTGATTACTTTAACCATTCGCATATTCCTTTCGCTTGTCATACAATCGTGTGACAAGATATGCCATTCGCCACAATTGAGTTGTTTCAAGAATAGATTCATATCAAATCTTGCTGAATTAAATCCAAGAATTGGAACCTCGCGCCAACGTGTCATCTCATTAATCTTCTCAATTGTATCTGCGTCAACTATATTATCTAGATCATCATCAGTGTATTTGTTCCTTTCCGCAATGATATAAGCTTTATCGAATACTTCAGCAAGCCAGTGGTGCATCCAATTCTCGCCATTCCTCCTGTCAAAATAGATCGATTCACCTTCCAAACCTGGACAATTAAACGCTGAAGCAACTGATAAAGTCGTCAACGAAGAAAGAATCTCTGATTTACCTACTTTTTCGTTAATTCCTGTTTCAACAGTTTCAAAGTCAAAGGTAATGAAATTCTTCAATGGTTTGTAGTACGCCCCAAGATTATGTGACACCATCA
>BNWK01000232.1 GCA_025998775.1 Alphaproteobacteria bacterium
AAATAGTATCCTGTATGTTCCGCAGAGACTTTGTCGTCCACAAAAGCGTATTTTCCGGATCACCATATGTTTTATCTGACACCAATAATTCAATCCATTTTTGCAACTCTGGATAAGTTTCCTCCAGCCGTTTGCGACCACCTCCTGCTTTGCGAATATTTGTGGCATTTTCGTCAACGCCAACCTCCAGTTCTTTCTTGCCTTTTATTACTGTTGTGCGAGAAAATCCGCTGATTTCACAGACTTCTTTAACTCCGCCACGCCCAATTGAATTGGCACAACTCGCCAAAAACAATCGACTCTGCTTTTCGTTCAATAATGGCAGTATCGCTTTGATGTGTTCTTTCAATTGAATATCCTCAAACCTTTGATACCATCGTATAACTTGTTGAGGCTACTATACAACTTATCTCATCAAAAGTTCAAATTATTTTTACACAGATCCTAAAACACGAGTGTGAGTTCCATTTACATTAATATCCGCTGGAAAAATATACCCTTTAGCAATGGCGTTTTGATTGGGAACCAACGTGACGTTGGATCCACTTTCTGCTTCTCGAGCGTCTTCAGTGTATGCAAGCAGTGCTTGCAATGCTGAAGCTGCCTCAGCAAAAGTAAAACGGGTCCAGTGTCACGCTGGTCGCCTGGCTTCAGCCACTCGACTTTGACTTTTTGTGGTATTTGCCGCATAAATTCAGCGTTTTTGCTCGTGTTTGAGACTAAAGTTTGAGTGCCAGTAGTTGTAGTAGTTGGACCTCTCGATATAACTTGGCTAAATCTCTTTATAATAGGACTCAACCACTGCGTTTCAACCTCTGTCCAGTGATCGATGTTTAGCGTAACGTGTAGATCCGCTGGAAGTGGTTGCACCACAGGCATTTTCTGCTTCACTGCTTTTCCGAAATGTATGCGAGATGCGCTTGCAAAATTAAGTGGGTCCAGCGTCACGCTGGTCTTTGGCGAGATCACGGACTTCTGAATGAACAGGCAAAGTCAGACATTTATCGACAATTGCTCCGGTTTGAGAAATTCCCTGATCGCGCATGTCGTCGTCGAAAAACGGATCGACAAAAATTCCTTTTTTCGTGCTTGGATCGCTAGCATTTGCGTCATTTTTCAGACGTTCTTGCGACATTAAATAATAGAGATTCAGAACCATATCTTTGAGAGCTTCGATGTCGACCATATGCGCGGCTTTTACTGCGTTGTTCGTGACTTTTGGCTTTTGATTGTTTGTCCAATTTGGAAAACCTGCGCCAAAACCAACTGCCCGTTTGGAGCCTTTGGAATTGACTGAGTCCAGGCGTGCGCAAGACCTTTTATACGCCGAACAATTCCCTTGTTGTCAATCGTGATTAAATCGTAACGCGGCATTTTCCATGAATAAGTCACCAAAACCATGGTACCATCGACGGCTCCTGCCAACGTGACGTTGGTGCGATCCGTAGCTGAAGCAGCCATCGCTTCGGCGAAACTGTGGTTTACGTGGCGGTTAAATTCCGTCTCCCCAGGCATCGGGGTAAAAGTGTGGTGCACATTTTGGGCAGTGGCAACGTTCAGGATGCAAGCATGTGCCAGAAGGGAGTAATGCTTAACTTGGTAGCAAATTCTCTCGAACAGAGTTGGATATGATTACGCGAGGAACCTATGTTTGAAGAGTAGTGACGTTTGAATGCCTGAAACAAGTTGAAACGGGCAAATGAGACGCAGTAAGGAATCATCAGTCAGCGTAGGATGGTTTGATGCTCCAGAGTCTCCGGCGCAGAGTAGGAATCTAAGTCCAACGTGAAACGGAATCACGGAACGGAGTAACCGTCGTGAAGCTCTCAAGAATGAGCAGGTAGCCAGCCGCAAGCTTCACGACGGAGGGATTGTCCAAGAAGCCAATGCCTGCGGTAATGCGCAGGATATGCAGACGTGGACACGGTGGTATAGAAGATAGAGTTGCAACTAGCAGGAGAAGTTATGAGCCAACCACTAGTGGTGAGGTATAAGTGGGACGAAATCAACTGGCGCAAGCTGGAACGGAACGTCTTTAAGTTGCAAAAGCGAATATATCGAGCCTCCAAGAGCAACAACTGGAAGAAAGTAAAACGTCTTCAGAAATTGCT
>BNWK01000233.1 GCA_025998775.1 Alphaproteobacteria bacterium
CTTCTGCACCGTCGTCTGTGCGGGCGGGGAAGCGGCAGTGGCGTGGCTCGCGGTGCCGGCGCGTGCAGAGCGGGTGTTTGGAAGCTTTCTGAGGCAGTATGGTGCGAGAAGAATCTGGAGAGGTTGCAGCCTGGAATTCTGTGATGTGGTACACATGCTGACACGTGTCTGCATGTACGGTGGTAGTGTCGGGAGGTGCAGTGAGGGGTCTGGAGGTGGGAGAGGTGGTAATGATGGTGGAGGAGAAAGAGAGGAAGAAGAAGGAAGAAGAAGAGAAGGAGGAGGGGGGGGAGGACGATGTGACTGAAAACGGCGTCCTTTCGAAAATTGATTTCAGCTCATGGAAAAAAACTTTTGGAAAAGATGCAGAAGTAGCAATGCTAACGTCAACACCACAACACCCGAAGAAGATGCATAGCAAGATGACTGCACGTGTTCGGATGGAGGGATAATGGCGTGATGCATTGAAGAGATCCATCAGGCTGGAGAGGAGGAGTGGATTCTGGGAGATTTCTCTTGTCACAGAAGAATGCGCATCTAAGAATATAGAAAGGGGAGAAGACGATGACGACGAAGAAGAAAAAGAACAAGATGATGAAGATGAAGAAGAAACTGACAATGACCGTGATTTTGATGAGGAAGGAGATGATGACGAGGAGGTAGATGATGATGATGATAGCGATGATGACGACGATGATGAAAAACATGACGAAGAAGTATAATGTGATGAAGAGGAAGATAAAGATAATGCAGGAAATAAAGCAAAGAAAAAACAAAACGAAAATTGGAGTTCTCGGCACCGTACTTAATTCGCAGGGCCCACAAAAAAACACCCTTCAGAAGACAGAATGGACACAGAACAAAGATGAGAATGCACCCACAAGACTGCACCAGCAAGACCAGAACAGAGAACAGACAGAACAGACTTAACAGATTACTGCAGAGATCATGCTGGGAAAGACTCTCCCCCAACACTCCCTCAACACACAACCAAGACAATGGCATGCTTATCCAACAAGGAAACCTTAGAGAGGCACCGATCCAGAACAAACGTTGTGTACAGGTAGGAAAACTCTGGGCGTGTCTCTGCACTACACCGATGGGAGGAGTCGCGCAGATCTGCATGTTAGGATGGGATGCACGAGGAACATGTTAGGATGGAATGCACGAGGAACATGTTAGGATGGAATGCACGAGGAACATGTTAGGATGGAATGCACGAGGAACATGTTAGGATGGAATGCACGAGGAACATGTTAGGATGGAATGCACGAGGAACGAGAAATTGTGCAGATTAGTACATGAAGAAAGGGTCATAATGGATGTAGAATGAAGAAAGGGTCATAATGGATGTAGAATGAAGAAAGGGTCATAATGGATGTAGAATGAATGAGGGACCGCATATATCTGTAGGACAGTGTGGAACATATTGATGAGGAGATAAATCCAAAAGAATATACCAATGCAAGCACAGTTACATTAATTACAATCTAGAAAAATAAATGAAACGTTCACTCCGCACCCATTGAAAAATAGGCTGCTTGGTCCATGCGTAAAACAATTTCATCATCCCGATAATCTTCAGGAGAAAGTAAGAGAAAAACGAATATGGTAAACATTTCTTATCTTTTCCTTTTCCCCAATTAATTTTAACAATTTCATTAATATATCACGGTTGCAATCCACAAGCCCGTTCGTCAACTCAAAACTGTTTCTGCTTCCAACTTGTATTGGTTTGATTACAATCACACTGTCTAAACCTTCTTTCAATTGTTTTAGTTTCATATCTATGCCGTTCTGATAGGCTAAGAGTTTTTCTTTTCTTGTTTTCAACCGCGCAAGTTTATCTCGCGTGACTTTTACCCTTTCATTTTGGCCTTTTTTCTTTTTTCGCAGCTCAGCCAATTCTTTCTTCATGTTTATCACGCCAAAAGCAGGTCTTTGGTAGGAAGACCCACCCTGCTCGCTTTTTCCTTCATCAATTTTCTTCCGGGTGATTTTCAGTTCCTGATTTTGATCCTTACGTTTCTTGTTTAAATCACACAATTCCTTTTTAATTTCCTTCAATCTCTTTGCACAATATT
>BNWK01000234.1 GCA_025998775.1 Alphaproteobacteria bacterium
TGCCTGTGCCTGTGCCTGTGCCTGCGCCTGCGCCTGCGCCTGCGCCTGCGCCTGTGCCTGCGCCTGCGCCTGCGCCTGTGCCTGCGCCTGCGCCTGCGCCTGTGCCTGTGCCTGTGCCTGCGCCTGTGCCTGTGCCTGTGCCTGCGCCTGTGCCTGCGCCTGTGCCTGTGCCTGTGCCTGTGCCTGTGCCTGTGCCTGTGCCTGTGCCTGTGCCTGTGCCTGTGCCTGTGCCTGTGCCTGTGCCTGTGCCTGCACCTGTGCCTGCGCCTGTGCCTGCGCCTGTGCCTGTGCCTGTGCGGGCGCCTGTGGCTTCGACTGTATGCTGCTGTGTGGAGTTCTGACGCTAGATAAAGTGATGCTGTCGTAATGGCGTTTGATAGATACAGTGGCCAATCATAAGCGTGAACGAGCGAGAGGCTGTGCTGATGTCGAAAGGTATGGTTACACAGCTAGATACATGTTCAGCCCACAGTGTGCTGATGCCTGTACGGAGACGTGGTAGTACGCTGAGAAGATATCCAGACTCGTTGCGTAGACTTTTTGCAGAGAGACTGGTTTTCCATTGAAAGGGGGGAGGGGGCTGAAGGAGGTGGAGTTGATATGCATTTTGGAAACCATCCTTCGTGCCAATGTCCCACCACCGATCTGCGCCGCCAATCTGCAGAAGGATTGAGGATGAGGTCGCTGGCAGTGAGGTGTTGTCGACAGCATGCCTGATTCTGGTCTGTATGTATGTGTGTTACATACATACACACAGTGTGCATGTATGTATGTATGTATGTATGTAGATATGTATTTATGTACATATGTGTGTATGTATACGTATGTATGTAAGTAAAATCAACCATTATAGAAAAGAAGAAGGAACACAGCGTGTATGTATATAAACCGTTTTTCTGGGAAAAAAGTTTAATAATTTATTGAGGCATAATTAAACATATGAATTATATTAAAAATAAAAACTTTAAATGAAAATGAGTATGGAAATTACATCCTTAATTCTAGCTTTCCTTCTGTTGCTCACCTTCCTCACTCCTGTTTGTATCCCTTTATTTCCTTCACACACTCTCATCCTCAAACACCACCCATGTTTGCCGCCTCTTTCATCTTAGTTGTCAATATTTCCCTCTGTTAAGCACCCCCTTTCTACTTTCCTCCTCCTCCTCTTCTTTTTCTTCTTCTTCTTCCTTAGCCGTCCAGTTTCCCTCCGCCGGTGACGTTCAGCAGTGTTCGGCGCACGCCCTCTGCCACCATCCAGCGCATGCTCTTCCTCATCTGCAGGTAGAACGGGATGAGCAGGGTCCGCACACTCAAGGGCGTGGAGGCAAACCTGCAGAAGATGGAGGAAAGATCGAGAGAGCAGAATAGAAAAGACAGGATGTAGAGAAGACATATATATGTACTCACATTTCTCCGCACTCACATCCATGCTGTTGAATATATCATATACCCACATGGTACATGCACACACAAACATGCACACACTAATATAACATACATGCTTATCCACACCAATCCACCACACCCACTGCATACTTGCACAGTGGCGGTGTTTGGTAGCTTGAGTTTTGCCGGACGTTCGCCTCGCCCAGGCCGCCGCTTGCAGAGAATGTGCCGTACAGGGTGCTTACTGTGCCTGTCTTACGCTTCAGCGTGGCCCACCCCACGCCGCCACTGTTCCTGTGCGAGCCACCCGCAGGACTGTTCAGCGGCGAGCCTGCGCCTGTGTCAGCACCAGTCTCCCCCTGCTGCGGCTGCCTTCTGCGGCCTTCTTCCGCGTGCGCCCTCTTCCACGTCTCGTACTCGTCCTCCTCCTCCGCCATGCTCTGCAGCACAAGCAGCTTCGTGAACTTGATGCGCAGCTCCTTCATCCTGAACACCCACGCCACATAAATAAACACACAAGGTAATAACTACCTGTGTAAATTGATAGAAGCCAGAATAAATACCCACGTGTGTTCTAGTAATGAAAAAACTTAACCTTTACCAATTGAACCTCCGTTCCTCACACACACACACACACGCACACACACACACACACACACAAACTAACAAACACACAC
>BNWK01000235.1 GCA_025998775.1 Alphaproteobacteria bacterium
GGATAAGGATAAGGAGAGGGATAAGGAGAGGGACAAGGAAGCCAAACTCGCAGCCCAGGCCGCGAAGGACGAGAGGGAGGGCGGGGCGGAAAAGGGCAAGGAGAAGCCGTCGAGGCTGGCGTGGCTGTTCGGGTGGATGAGCAGGGACAAGGACAAGGACAAGGACAAAAACAAGGAGAAGGACAAGAACAAGGAAAAGGACGAGAAGACTGCCAGGAAGGGCGACAGGAAGGGCAGCAAGCTTCGGCAAGCCGAATCGGCACCGGAAGAGCATACAGTGCTGCCAGGCCAGGGCGGGCAGATGAGTGCCGGTGCGGCAGCCTCTGCTGGGGAAGGTGGCGTGGGCGTGGGTGCGGGTGCAGGCTCAGGCAGGGCAGTCTCGGGGGAGCGGCAGGCGGAGACTCACCGGTCGTTCTTCTTCCACGATGTGAACAACAAATTCCGCCAACTGTTTGCGATGCGGGACTTCTCGGCGTACATGACCATCCTCCGGCTGTCCATTGCATCTTACACGCTGCCGTGGAGGTTGGTGCGTGTTTGTGTGTGTCTGTTTGTGTGTGTGTGTGTGTGTGTGCGATGCGTGACTTCTGGGCGTGTGAGTATAGCCAGTATGGGAGTGAGTGCGACTTGTTTATAATGTGAGAGGACTGTTGTGTGCCGTGTGTATGTGTGTGTGTGTGTGTGACTGCAATCTCCTCCTGCAGGACCAAGCCGTCGAACAAGCTGAGCAGGATCCAGCGCACGATCAACCGCAAGTTCGGGGACGAGTCTATCCGCCTGCTGCTCGTGAGCTCGAGCGTTGATCGCTTCGACGTCTCCTGCAACATCAAGGAACTCTGTGGCGCGCGTCTTCCCAAGTGCTCCTCCGTGGCTGTCGGCGTGCGGGCGACGCATGCGTACGCCGGAAGCACAAGCAGCACAGGCAGCACAGGAAGCACCGGTAGTACAGGAAGCATGGCCTCTGTGCACTCGGCGTCGTCGCTGTCGAGTGCCCTCGCACACTCCTCGTCGTCGCTCGCTTTCGTAGAGTTCAGTCGCCCCTCCTCCGCCTTGGCTGCACCACCCGACTCCATAGACCATGCAGACCACACAGGCCGTGCGGGCGAGGCAGGGGAGGCGGAGGCGGAGGCGGAGGCGGCAGCAGCGCCAGCTACAGTAGTGGCACCGTCGAGCTTCCCGAGCCTACTGACGTCGCCGCTGTCGCCGATCTTCTTCTTCCTCATTCTGCGTGCATCGTCGCATGCCGAGACGGTGGTGGTGAAGTACCTCACGAACCGCAACATGAAGTACAACCGCTTTTACAACGCGATAGGTTCCTTCTTGCTCCTCATCCAGCGCGACCTGCTCTATGTTTGTGTGTCCTACTCACTGCTTCCGTCTTGCAAATAAATCCTTTTTATTGTGGTTTTTTTTTTTTTTCCCTCTTTCTTCTCACTTCAAGAAGCTTTTTCATGTTGTGTGTGTTATTCTATGCCAATGCAGCTTTCTTGGTTTGAGCTCCGCTTCGAGAAGCTGTTCCGCCGTCGCCGTCCTCCTCGTCGTCGCGGTCTACGTCCCCTCCGTCGCTCGCTCTGCTCAAGTTGCTGCCGCAGCTGCCGCGCGAACCGATGGAGCGGATGGGGAACTCGTCCTCGTCATCGTCGTTCATCGCAGAGCGCTCGGTGTCGTCTGAGTTCCCCGAGGTCATGGACAGGTTGGAGTGGCGGTGTGCGTGCTGAACCCCGCCACGCAGGGTGGACGACCCGGACTCCATCGACCCCCCTGAGAGGAGCGTGTTCTGCCGGGCGTTCTTTTTCCGCCGCCCCACCTCCTCACCATCACCCATCTTCCTCTTCTTCAAGGTCTGCTTGGGCGACGTATCCTTGTCTGAACCTGCGTCCGACGACGACGACGACACAGACACCGTGGAGGACCCTGACATGTTGGACGTGGTGTATGCGTGCGCATACTCGAGCTGGTGTCTGCGTAGCGGAGAGACGTTCTCTGTGTACAGCAGTGGGCTCTCTCCTACGTCCGCAAGCTCGACGTCTGTAAGGTTGTGCACATGCTGCTGCACAGAGT
>BNWK01000236.1 GCA_025998775.1 Alphaproteobacteria bacterium
GATAATCCCTTTTGTGTGATTCAGAATATTCGTGCAAATTTTTTCGAGAAATCCGTTGAACTCTGTTCCTAAATTATCGTTCAAAATTTTATTTTTGCCGTTCTGATCATAATCAACATTGTATGGATGATCAGTGAAAGTCATGCTGGCTATTTCTGAACAAAGCAATTTTTGGAAATCATCTTCTCTGGTTGAATCACCGCAGAGTAAACGATGCTCTCCCAAAATCCAGAGATCTCCAAGCTTGCTAATGATAGGAGTATTTTCATCCGGAATAGATTCTTCGAAATCGTCTTCTTTTATTGAGTCATCGTTTCGTAGAAATTTTTCAATCTCATTTAAATCAAATCCAGTAAGATCAAGATCAAAGTCGAGATTTTTGAGATCTTCCAATTCTAGCTTCAAAAGTTCATCATCCCATTCAGCCCAATTTGCCGATTGATTCGCGACTAAACGAAAAGCTTTGATTTGCGTTTCGGTTAAATCATCAGCAATGACAACAGGTACTTCTTTTATGGCAAGTTTTCGAGCGGCTTTTAGACGGAGATGACCGTCAACAACTGTCCCATCACTCTTGGCTACGATCGGAATTCGAAAGCCAAACTCCTTGATGCAGGCGACCATTTTGTCAACCACATCATCGTTTTTTCTTGGATTTCGAGCATATTCTACGAGATCCTCAACTGCGAACATTTTTATATCCATATCTTTTCTCACATAAATAATGGGACCCCCATGTAGTCAACCTTCAAAAAACTTCTGACGCTAGCGAAGCTCTGGGGCTCGCCGACCCGCTCTCTCCCAGGGGCTGGGAGGACCCAGGGCTTGACAATGTATTTTGACTACCGTTGTCTTTAACGATAAAAGCAGTATCGCCAGAGCATCGCTTTCGTTATCATCAACTGGTGTAAACCCTTGCGATTTTGCAAACGCGATCATTTCTTCCTTGCTTGCATTGCCTTTTCCGGTCGCAAACTTTTTGATCGTACCAACCGGAATCCCGGTGCATTTGACTGCAAGCTCCTCGCACACAGCAGCAAGCGTGTACATGAATCCACCAAAGCAATGTGCCGCGTCTGTTCCTTTGTGTCCATGAACCCTTTCGAAAAACAACATACATATATTGTGTTCCTCGATCATTCGAATCAGCCAACGACGAAAGTCTAGAAAACGCAAACCAAATGCATTTTTATTGTGCTGGAGTTTTTTCGTTCCGCTGATAATCGATCCATCTTTCCAAATGGCGAATCCACATTTTGTTCCAAGATCCAATGCAAGCACATTCATAATCACCAACCTCTTATATATATGTATTTGAGTTTCAAAGAACTTTTGTTCGTATATTTTATGAAAAAACTATAATTTTCTGCGCCAATCACAACAGCAATCACTCTATAATTTTATTAATCTTTAGTTAATTTACGCCAAATGTTCTGTTGTCCTTTTTGTTCTTTTTATATTCGGAGTGAAAACATGCTAAGAATCCCGCCGCTTATCAGTAAAAAAAAATAATAAAACTCCCACGATTTTGTGGGTTAAAAAGGCATTGCTTGCCATCTGTGATGGAATAGATGCAGACGAAGAAACGCAAAATGTTGAAAAACGAGAGCAAGAATTACAGAAACATGAGGAGGAATTACAAAAACTAGAGGAAGAAATCAAAAAGCGAGAACAGGAAATTGAAAAACAAAAAGATGGATACTACTTCATTTCCGTTAAAGAGGACGGAATATATCTAAAAGATATTAAAATTATAAACGAAGGAGCGGAGGCGCTATCCTTTGTCTTCAAAATGTTATTAAAAAATAAAACAGATGCTCTGTTGGATCATAAAAAGGCTGGTTTGAAGTGGTATACGCGATTCGCTATGAATGGTCTTTATGATATGATATACTTTCGATAGTATTAGGAGTTGTAAAAATGAATGCATATAGCGAAGATTTGAGATCGAGAGTAATTGGTTATATAGAAAGCGGTCACAGCCGGAAGGAAGCGTGTTCTATATTTGGAGTTTGTACAAGAAGCGTGTGCCGTTGGATAAAATTGAAG
>BNWK01000237.1 GCA_025998775.1 Alphaproteobacteria bacterium
AGATGAGGAGGTGTAGGGTGAGACATGTTCTCTCCTATACTCCTCCTCGGTAATTGACATTCCCTGCCGCTTGGGAAAAACAGTGCGATATGATTCTGTACTTGTTTCCAGTGAAGCGTTAAATGAAAAAAGAACATTTTCTGGTTTGAAATCCAAGTGAAGGATGTTCTTGGAATGAATGTCTAAAAAAAAGATTAAAAAAGGAATGAAGAGAAAATGAAAAGCACGCAGAAATAGGAAAGAAACCATCCAATCCTGACAGGAGTCGCAAAAACAGTATCCATATTTCTTTAAACGAAAAGAGTGCCCGCTTCTGAAACTTGTACTGAAGAAGATCCAGCAACGTACCTCCATTTGCATATTCCATCTCAATCAGCAGATGCTTTTCAAAAATAAATTGCTTGAATACTCTGACTACATTTGTTGATACAACAGTCTTCTGGAGATAAAACTCCAACCAATCTTTCACTCGTTTCTGGCTGGTAGTAAGAATAACAATAGGAAGAAAAGAAACAGACTAAAAAGAACAGAAACAGTGTCTCCTCATCCAACTCCACATCCTCCACGTTACGGGCGACCTTCACCACAAAGTATCCACCAGGCGACATTGCAGCCTCTTTTTCGCTGAGCAGAAAAAAGCCACGCTGGACAAGAAAGGCCACACCGAATGAACCGCTACCAAGACGGGATATTATCTTGTAACGTTTTTGGACGGATGCTGTTATTTCAACTAGATGACATTACATATTTAAGAATAAAATAAGGATTGAAAATATTCAACATACAATCATCACATTCCCTGATTATCCTTTTCAATTCAAGAATTCTGGGTTTGTTACGGTTATCATTAATCCTTTCACATGCTTTTACAATTTTTTTACGCAATGTTGATTGGAGACTTTTCCTGACAACTGAATTCTCATTTTCAATATGGTTTTCTTCTCCTAAAAGTTGACTCAACGCTTTCTCATACTTGAACAGACTACGAACGAAATCTTTATTCTTAAAAAGTTTATCTCCTTCATCTTTTAACTTCTCACAACTCTCTGAAGTTCCATCCATCACTCTAACTCCACTTAGTAATTTCTGATCACCTCTGAGGGAAAAAAATTAAAAAAAAACTCGTGTCCGTCTTCTCTGTATTGGAGTTGTGCGCTCAAAATTTTGTGAGAATGAGGTCTCTGGACAAAAAAGGAGAAAGAAAACGAGCGGGATAAAGATAAAAAAAAAAAAGAAAGGGGAACAAGTGAGGAAATGGAAGAAAAGGAAAAGATCCATTTCCTTGCAGCCCTTTGGTGACGAGTCCCCTACATTTGCTACCGTGTCTGTTTCCATCACCACCACTCCCACCTCTCTCTCCTCTCTGGTTTGTGTCCGTGTCGTCAGTGGAAAGTTGTTTGTGAAAGGGGAGATCATCGCTTTCTTTTGTTGTTGTTGGGTGCATTGCACACACAGGGGAAAGATGGTAGATAGATAGATGGTATGGGGAAAGATGTATGATGGATAAATAGGATCATGTGCCGTGTGGTATTACTTGCATAGTTTTGTGTCAACTTGTTATTAGTCTATCCCTCGTACAAATCAAATTGCGTGTATTTTGTGGTGGAGACTGAAGGGTAGGGAGATGCAGATGCGGGGGCGTGGCTGTGTGGAGTTGACTGTGGATGTGGAGGTCGTCGACCCGCATGGGATAGGAAGAGGTGTACTGGGGATGACATGTGAGGAGTCGCTGAACTCGCCGTATATGCATTAGGCATGCATGTGCTGAGTACCAATATCTTCGTGAAGAGGGGAGTCATCAGTATTCCTGTTCCAGTCTTCTCTTTCCCCTTGGGCAATTTTGATTTTTTTCTTGCCTTATTCGTGTGTATGTGTGTTGTTTAGTCTGCACTGTTTTTCTTTGATTGGTCTTTTCTGCTTCATTTCTATTTCTGTCGCAATTTTTCTTACACATCCTCCTGTCTTTTCCCTTCCTGTCCTTCAGCCTTTTCCCTTTCCTTCTGTTTCTTTCCTTCCCCATCCTTCTGCTTCCTCCCTTCCAC
>BNWK01000238.1 GCA_025998775.1 Alphaproteobacteria bacterium
ACCATCTTTCTCGGTTCGGTGCCTCTTCTTCAAATCTGCTCTTTCTATATCTGTTAAAAAATTCTTCATGATCTCTTTTTAACAATTTTTTATGCAATATGCAAGTTCTCAATTGAGCGGAGTATAAATGCACTTCCGGAGCAAATTGCGACAGCATCGATGCGCGCATTGAACAAAACGGCAGCTTGGATAAAAAGCAATTGCGCTCGGCAAATCGCCAAAGAAAAATTGTTGAAACTGAAAATCATCAATGACAGAATTCGTGTTGTTAAAGCCAGCACTGCAAACTTGCAGGCGAAAATTCTAGCAGACGTTGTTTCCATCCGAGCTCGTAATTTGGGAAATTTACGACAGACATCTGGTGGAGTGGCTGCCGGAAAGCATTCATTTGAAAAGGCATTTGTAGCCACCATGCCAAAAACCGGTTACAGAAGCGCATTCAAGCGCACAACCAAGGCACGATATCCAGTCAAAGAAATGTGGATGCCGATTTATAACGAAGCTGCTGCCATAATCGAAAAAATGATCGATGCTGAAGCTTCTGCAATATTTGAAAAACACTTTTTGCATGAGTTGCGATTTATTGCAGGTGCGATATGACCAACGTGACGTTGGATCCTCTTAATTTTGCAGCGATGGATAAAATAAACGGGTGCAGGGATCATCCCTGCCAACGTGACGTTGGATCCGTTTTCTGTTTCGCGACAGGTGCGCTATGAAATTTATTTTAGATGCAATCAAAAACAAAATTCTCGAAAAAATTCCAGAAATAAAAACATGCATCGCTTATGCAAAAGGTCGCGAGGAGCTAGACGCGCCAGTAGTTTTTCTTGGCATTACAAATTATTCAGCTGGCCACGATCCGGCAACAGGCCAACTTGCTTTGGTTGCTCATGTGGAAGCTAGAGTTGTGATTGATTCAACTATCGATGACGCAGAATTTATCGTGCAAAATCTAGCATGCAAAATTGCAAACGTTGCTCATCTAAATTCGTTTGGACAGGAAATTTCTCCAGCAGTAATTTCATCCATTTCAAAAGATGAATTCCATCCGGATTTTGATGTTTATCTTTGTTGGTTAATCGAGTGGAGCCACGAAATGCATGTTGGCGAATCCGTATGGAACAATGAACAACTTCAAATTCCAGTGCATACAATCGTAATTAATGGAGACGATCATCATGCAGTCTAGTTTTTCACTGTCTGATTTGTTTCGGCGCGTTGCAAATTTAATTCGGATTGGAAAGGTTTCTGAAGTAAACGGCGCACAAGTTAAAGTCGAAATTGGAAAAGTGAAAACCAATTGGCTACCAATTGTTTCTACGGCTGGAGATACGAGTTGCTGGATTCCAATTTCCGTTGGTGAACAGGTTGTTGTGCTGTCTCCATTTGGTGAAATTTCTCAAAGCGTGGTGTTACGATCCATACATTATAATACGTATGATGCGCCAGAAAATGAAAACGACATTTCGTTTAACGCAAAAGCCGATATAAAAGCAAGTAGCGAAGGAAATTTTGAAGCGTCGTTTGAAAATGGCATCGAGCTAAAAACAAACGACACATATATATATGTGCATGATGGAAATGTGCAATTAAAATCTGGCAATGCTTCAATTACCATCGACAATAATCAGATCGAAATTTCGTCTGAAAATTCAAGCATTACGTTATCGTCATCGGGGATTCAGTTGTCGTGTAGCGCTTCATCAATTGATATGTCCAACAGCAATATTTCGCTGAATTCTACAGCGCTTTCTGCAACTCCAAATTTCTGCAAATGTATGGGAGGCGCTTGATGATTGATATCGGTGTTTTTGCTGAAAATACAGAGCGCATACGGTTATATCAAAGTAGCGAAGCATTAATGTGTGCAACGTCACGCTGCGGAGGGATGCGATGAAAGGCATGAGCAGAATTACTGGAAAATATTTAAATGACCTCGATCATTTGAAGCAATCCATCGTTGATATTCTGAGTACACCAATAGGTAGTCGTGTTATGAAAAGAGAATACGGTTCGCGAC
>BNWK01000239.1 GCA_025998775.1 Alphaproteobacteria bacterium
TGGAGTGCCCAATATGAAAGATATGTGCCGCAAAATGAAGCATCATGGTTGTGAACGTCTTCCCGAAGAGACATGGTACCGTGTTTATTTTCCCATTCTGATTTAGGCTTCATGGCATTGAATAGGAAGGATTCGAGCTGGGAGTGAGTACAGAGGGTGGCGTCAACATCGAGGTGACTGTGTTGGACTTTGTATGTTCCTATGACATCTGTGGCTGACTTGAAGCCAATGAAGAAAAAGGTGTTTTTAGCCATTTCAACAAGGAGGGGGTCCTCGTGCCAGTTCTCAACTCCTCCTGCGTAGGCAGCTGCCCAGACGGGTTTACCGGGTCCTTCAAAAAATGGAACGTTAAGGGGGAAGTTTAAGACGAATTCAAGATCAAGTGCGAGGTATGATTTGTTGAATTCAGTGATGTGTATGTTGGAGTCAGTTAAAGGAATGTCTATGTAGGTGTTTGAACCGGAAACTGGAAGGGCTGTCCGGGAGTCAACAACCTTTGTGTAGTATTTGCCTGCACCTTCATTGAGGGAGATTTGGGGGTTGAATTTATTAAGAATTTCGTTCACACTCCCCGTTTTGTTAAGAGCAACGATTTTCCTGATGTTTGAGTTCATTAGTCTTTTGTTAAGAAAGAAAAAAATAAGGAAGGTGGGAAAATAAGTGAGGAGGATAGAGGAGGGGAATAAGTGTGGTGAAGGATAATAAAAGGGTGGGTTTATGAAATGAGTATCTTGTATTTGGGGGGAATGCGGCTTTCGTCTTCACATAGGTATTCTGTTAGGTAGATAGGAACAGTGCGAACACCGTCGTGACTGAGTCGGTCGTGAAGGGTGAGAAGTTTGCACTCTACGTTTCCACCGTCATATTTGATGAATTCACCTAGGAAGTTAAAGCGGCGACGTCTTTTTCTATCTTGGTGAGCTGCACTTCTTTTGTCCTCAAAGTCTATGGCAACAAGAAGGATGTTTCCTTCGTCGTAATTGAAAAGTCCTTTATCGATCTGTTTTTGTATTATGTTTTCGTTATTAGCCGCAGCCCTTCGCATGAAGATCCCTTCGAATTCTGGGTTTTTTTGTACTTGAGTGGGTGTAAGGACAGTGCGGGGAGAGCTGTCACTGAGAATGAGTGAGCGATGGGGTGTGTTGTTGTATTTGGTTACAGCTTTGAGGACTAAGTTAGGTTTGTTAAAGTAGGTGTTGTTTATGAGCATGTCACGGATTGTGCAAATTACCCGATCTACCATTCGATTGTGATTCACGTTTGCTTGTGTGTTGGAGTAAAAACGGATGCGTCTTTTGCCGGGATACAGTTTATTGAATTTTTCTTCTATATCGAACTCACCGTCACCTCGTATGTTAGTGACGTAGAAATTGTCACAGAGGTCTTTTATGAGTGGGAGTATGGTGTCATGAAGATGGTTTTTTATGGGGTATACACAGAGATAGCGTGAGTTGATATTGATGGCGAATAAGTAGTGGTGTCCATTCTTGTGGCGAACATCATCAGGGTTGCCTGCCTCTTTCCTTTTTGGGTGAGAGGAACCTCCCTCTGCAACATCTACTTCCCAAGAGCCAAGGGTGGGTGAGTAGTAGAATCTGCCTAATTCTTTTGCCCTGTCATCGCCCCGAAAGTCCTTGATTTTTTCAGGGAGGGATTCGTCGTCGGTTTCATCATCATCTTCTTCTTCAGGCTGCTCATCGTCGGATTTCTTTTTCCCTTTTCTCTTTGGACGTTTGGGGAGGGGTTCATCGTCATCTTCTTCCTCTTTTGATGGGATGGATGCTTGGGATGCATTAGGTGGAGGATGTTGTGTGTGGAAGGCTTTTTTGAACGTGTCCCAAATGTCACCCAGACTTTTTTTGAATAAGTAGAGGTTGTCAGGGTAGTTTTCACGGAGTGTTTTCATATTATTTTCATTTTTATATGGCCAGGACATGTCCTCAAAGAGTTTGTCAAAAAATGCGGAGATGGTTGGTGGGTTGTCCGGGTTGAAGAATGTGGTGAGGTCTACTATTT
>BNWK01000240.1 GCA_025998775.1 Alphaproteobacteria bacterium
CCTCTGCCCCTACCTCTGCCCCTGCCTCTACCCCTACCTCTGCTCCTACCTCTGCCCCTGGCACTGCACCAACCCCGGCCGTGTCTGTTAGCTCCTCCCTACCCGACACGCTGAGCAGCCTCTGCACATGCACCCACACCCACACCACTCCTACCCCTGTGCATGGGTTCTCGCCCCGCTCACCCGGCTCCCCTGCACAAACTAACGCCTGTGTCCATGTCCGTGACCGCACCCACGTCCATGGCTGTGCACATTCCCATGGATACAAGGTCTCCTCTTCCTCGCCGGCACACATGTTCACGCATGAGCACACGCACGCGCATGTGCATCAGCGCACACACACTCACGCACACACACACGTACGCACGCACGCACCAGCGCACATACACACTGCAGCACATGTGAAACACACGCGCGCTCATGTTGACGGTCATGGGCATGCACTCCGAAGTAAGGAAACAGACCCTCATAGAGACGTGTGTGAGAACGCGGACACCCAGACGCAGGCACTAACACAGGCACGTAGGCACCCCCACCATACTGAAACTGAGACGCTGAAACGCGATCACTCTGATGCATACAGGCGCGCACAGGCCCACACCCCTGTGGTGGCACACACTCACACTCGCACTCACGCACATTCGCACGCACACGGACAGGGATATGGACGCGCACGCAGGGATGGGCAGAGGGGCGTGGGCGTTGGTGAAGGTGAGGCTGGGGCTGAGGGTGTGGGTGGGGAGCGAGATGCTGGCGAAAACCGGAAAGGTGTCCGCGCACATGCACTGAAAAAGGGTGATTGTATTTCGTATCTGCACACACATCGCAATGCAGCACTACCTCCGTCTCCTCCCACCTCAGCGTCATCTTGCTCCTCCTCTTCTTCTTCTTCCTTTTCCTCACCGTCGTCACCTAGACCCTCCTCTCTTGGCAACTCACCCTTATCGGTGCGCTGTGCCTCTGCCTCTGCCTCTACCTCGGACTCTGCTTCTGTCCCTTCCTCTTCCTCTGACTCTCCCTCCACCATAGCCCCTGTGTCTACATCCACCTCAACATCTGCTTTTTCTTCGGCTATTTTCCCTTGCACGCATGCAGACACGGACACTGATTACTTGCCCACTCCATCAGCTGGACACAGTCCTGAGGAAAAAATGAGTGCAGATGGTAAAGAAGATGGAGGTGATAGGAAGGTGGATGAAGAAAACAAAAACAGAGGAAAAGATAAGGAAAAGGAAGAGACTGAAAAGACAGGAAGCGAAGAAACTGCTAATGGTATGGCAAGTAATGCAAAAGGTTCTGCTGAAAGTGATAATAACTTTTTTGGCGGTATAGTGTTGTTGAAAGCTGGTGGTACTAAGGATTCCAAGACCCATGCTTGTAATGGTGGTAGTAATAGCAGTATCACTAGCAGGATTTTCAGCAGCAATGGTAAAAATGGAGATCCCGATGATAATACTAATGCTGATAACATCAACAAAAATGACAACAGCAAAGCCCCCCCTCCCCCTCACACCACCCTTGCATGTGCGGAGGAGAGCCTCTCTCCGATCTTTCGCAACTCCTCCATGTCATGCTGCCTGCACACCCATCCTCCATCCTTTTCTCCGTCTATCCCTTCCTTCTCTCCCTCTAACCTAAACCCTGCCTACTCACCTTCTGGCCCATTGTTCTTTTCCTCTTTCCCTTCCTTCTCATCATTGGGAACAGACAGAGCAAAGGTAGAAAAGGACACAGACACAGACAGAGACAGAGACAGAGACAGAGTCAGAGATGCCAGTGCATCCATCATGAGTCCAGACAGCCTCAGCCTCGGTGCAAGTGCAAGCATGAGCCTTGTGGACAGAGAGATCGCCATGCTGAAAGAGAGGATTGCCCAGCTTGAACAGTGGAAGCACCAACACATCCAGCGACAGCAGCAGAATAAGCAGACCTCGCAGAGTCAAGAGAGTCAAGAGCAGCAGCAGCAGTCACAGCAACAGCTGCAGCAACATCAACCACCCCACCATCTTTCA
>BNWK01000241.1 GCA_025998775.1 Alphaproteobacteria bacterium
CAGCAAACTTCGATTTCTCGAAACAATATAGGCTTGCTTCTGGAAAAATCGAGGAGATTTCAGTCGATGAGCTGGCAGCAATGCGTTTGGCTGAAACAAAAGCGATGGTTGCGACTGAAATATCAATACTTGTTGACAACGTCAGAAGCAGATACGTTGGAAATTCACCAGCGAAACAAAAATGCTATGAGCTACAGGAAAAGGCTGCTCTTTCAGTACTTGAGGATGCCGAATCGCCACTGGGTTCTTTAATTCAGCCCCTAGCGGAAGTTCGAAACATAACCATTTCGGAAATGGCACAGCTAATTTTGGCTAAAGCACAGGTTGCAAATCAGAAAATTATTTGGGCGGAAGCAATCGAAGACAATTACAAATTATTGATAGAAAATGCTGAAACTATAGAGCAAATCGACCAATTGCTTGTAGAAATATCAACAACACTAAAAGCGGGGGAAAATTAAACATGCCAGAAAATTTTTTACATGGTGTATCGGTAGTTGAAGTCGATAGCGGACCACGTTCAATTCGTGGAACATCATCATCGGTAATTGGAATTGTTGGAACAGCGGAAAATGCGGATGCTGAGGCGTTTCCACTGAACAAACCTGTTCTCATTAGTGGAAGTCTAGCAGAGGCCGCAAAGCTTGGAATTTCAGGGACTTTGCCGTCTGCAATCAATGGTATTTTTGCGCAAGGCGGAGCAAATATTGTTGTAATTCGAGTCGCTGAAGGTACTGGAGAAGCAGACACAATTGCAAATGTAATTGGCGCTGTAAATGCAGATGGAACATATAGTGGAATGCAATCTCTGCTTGCAGCACAAAGCACTCTTGGAGTAACTCCACGCATTCTTTTGGCTCCTGGATTTTCTCACAACGATAGTGTCGCGGTCGAGTTTCTTACTCTAGCAGAGCGTCTTCATGGTATTTTCATTGCGGATGCTCCAGATATCGAGGCCGATGCAGTTGATTTTGCAGACAATTTAAGCCATTCGAGAGCGTATGTTGTTTATCCGAAAGTGATCAATACCAAAAATGAAACCGTTCCAGCAAGCTCATATGTTGCTGGAATTATAGCAAAAACCGACAATGAAACCGGCTTCTGGTGCTCACCTTCGAACAAAAAAATCAATGGCATTATTGGACTATCGAAATCAATCGACTTTTCGCTCGGCGATTTTGTGTGCAAAGCGAACTACCTCAACGAGAATAACATTGCGACAATTATCAACCAAGACGGGTATCGCTTGTGGGGAAATCGCACATGTTCCTCAGATTCCAAATGGCAATTTCTTTCGGTAAGACGCACCGCCGATATCATCGACGACAGCATTTTGCGAGCGCATCTGTGGGCGGTCGACCGAAACATCGTGAAAAATTACGTCACTGACGTTGTGGAGAGCGTAAACGCATACCTTGCAAATTTGAAGTCGCTGGGTGCAATCATAGATGGAAAATGTTTTGCAAATGACGAGCTCAATACGCCAACCAATATCGCAGATGGAAAAATTTATTTCGATTTTGAGTTCGTGCCGTCGTATCCAGCAGAAAAAGTTACGTTCCGGTCATATTTAGATATAGGACTCAACAGCACGTTTTTGGCAGTTTAGTAGGAGGAAAAAATGTTACCGAAAATACTTAAAAATTTCAATGTGTTCGTTGATGGACGAGGCTATGCCGGAAAAGTTGAAGAGGTTTCGCTGCCGAAATTATCTCTAAAAACCGATGAATTTCGAGCGGGCGGAATGGACGCGCCAGTTGAAATTGATCTTGGCATGGAAAAGCTCGAAGCGGATTTAACTTTCGCAGAATATGATTCCGAGCTCATTAAACTGTTTGGTCTGACCGAGGGAAGTGAAACGGCTCTGACTTTGCGTGGTGTGATTCAAAGCACTGGAAATGCAGACTCTGTAATCATCAATTTGCGAGGCATCATTAAGGAAATGGACTTCGGCAGTTGGAAGCCAGCGGATAAGGCAACACTGAAATGCTCGATTTCCTGTGCCT
>BNWK01000242.1 GCA_025998775.1 Alphaproteobacteria bacterium
TACATCTGGTATTGAACAAGTTTTCACCATCAACGAAGGCAAAGCTCACGTTAATGGCCATGAAATTGAGTTGGCGCATTCTCTAAGAGTCAGATTCGACAACGAAATTGATACCGAAACAATAGAATCGGATCCATACGTTTTCGAGCCGAATGCACAGGGAGTCATGAGTGCTTGCAGCACCGGCGTTTTCTGTGGCAACTTTGCTGCGCGTAAAAGCAAAACAAATGGATCCAACGTCACGTTGGCCGATTCCTTCGACCTCAGTGCTTGAAATTATTCTTATAAAACAAGGCGGTACTGTTTATACAAAAAGCACAGATTACAAATTAACATCTGGCCAGGTCGACTGGTCTCCGGCTGGGGCTGAGCCTGCGCCTGGAAGTACCTACGAAATCACATACAGACATCGAGCAAGAGTTGAGCCTACAAATATAACAGACACAGGCTTTGATATTTCAGGAGCCGTCGATGGCACGATGGTTTTGGTGACTTATTCATGGAAAATGCCGCGTTACGATTTAATCACTATTGACAACAAGGGAATTGTGCGACGCATAAAAGGTCTTGCACATGCCTGGACTCAGTCAATTCCAAAGGCTCCGAACGGACAGTTGGTTTTGGCATCGGTTTTTCAAAAATGGACAAGCAATCAAAAGCCAAAAGTCACCAACAGCGCAGTTAAAGCCGCGCATATGGTTGATATCGAAGCTCTCAAGGACATGGTTCTGAATCTCTATTATTTAATGTCGCAAGAACGCCTGAAAAATGACGCAAACGCCAGCGATCCAAGCACAAAAAAGGGAATTTTCGTCGATCCATTTTTCGACGACGACATGCGTGATCAGGGAATTTCCCAAACCGGAGCAATTGTCGATAAATGTCTAACTTTGCCTGTTCATTCAGAAGTCCGTGATCTCGCCAAAGATCAAAAAGTGTACATGCTGCCGTATGTGCTGGAGCCGATCATATCGCAGGAGTTGCAAACGGGCAGCATGAAAATTAATCCATATTGCGCATTTGATCCGATTCCGGCAGATCTACACGTTACGCTAAACATCGATCACTGGACAGAGGTTGAAACGCAGTGGTTGAGTCCTGTTACAGAGAGATTCACTAGAGTTGTGTCCTGGATTGCTCCAACTACCACAGAGACTAGCACGAAAACTTTAGTCTCAAGTACGAGCAAAAATGCTGAATTTATGAGAAGAATAAATCAAAAAATCAGAGTCGAGGGATTAAAGCCAGGCGAACAAATTACAACCATAGAATTTGATGGAATTCCAGTAAATGTAGAGGCAATATAATGTCAATAACAGCTAATAATCAAGGAGTTGCTGAGGGAAGTATGATTGTACCAGAGGGAGTTCCAGCTGGCAAGGTACTCGTTCGAGTTGCAGGCGATCAGGGAAGTGTCGGCACCACAACATATACTGCAAGTGGTACAATTACAACGCAATCGAGACGCACAGTTACAACTGTTATTACCACATACGATCCTCTAGCGCAGACGTTTATGCTATCCGAAGGTCGCCATGTTGCAGCTGTTGATTTGTGGTTCAAGAATAAGGGCACATCTAGAGTTTTAGTTCAAATTCGAGAGACAACTGTTGGAATTCCAAACCAAAACGTCATTGCTCAAGGATATGTTTATCCCACAAATATCAACGTCAATGGAACTCACACTCGTGTTTTATTTGGGGATGCAACGTCACGTTGCCCGATTTGGCTTGAGGCGAACGTTGAATATGCAATTGTGATACTCACCGATGATCCAGAAACATCTGTCGCTGTGGTTGAGTTGGGAAAATTTGACTCAATCCACAATACATGGATTGCAAAACAAGCGTATCAAGTCGGGGTTTTGCTGAGTTCTTCGAATGCAAGCACTTGGACAGCGCACCAAGAGCTTGATCTCTCGTTTAGGTTGTTGGCTTGCAAGTTTACGGAAACTGAAAATCAGATAAATCTTGGAACAATTACAGCTCATGAAAATACGGATTTGC
>BNWK01000243.1 GCA_025998775.1 Alphaproteobacteria bacterium
AGAAAAGAGAACATATATATATATATATATATATATATATATATATATATATATACAGAGAAAGATAAACACACAAATTAAAACTTCATATGTGGGAAAAGTTGCAGCGATCCTGTGCTTCCCGCACCAGATTCCTCCCCAAAGAACTTGCACGACAGAAGTGTGTTATTAGTTACCAGGCTCAGTAAACTGCCCACAACAGTGAAGCAGCCGATATTAGTGTGGCAGAACACGCTGCTAGTTGCAATGAAGCAGGAGTGATGAAGAAGGACGATGAGGGACGAGGGATAGGGAGGAACAGGACTGTTCTGTGAGTTGGGCAGTGCAGGTGTAGGTCGGGATGTGAGTGTGGATGGAAGTGAAGAAGAAATCAGAGAGGAGTATCGGTGTGGAGTGTGTGAGTGCGAATAAGTCGGCATCTGTGTTCGAGTCTGTGTTCGAGTTTGTATTTCTTTCAGTGCTTTCCTCTGCTGCCTGTGCTGCTGCTGCCCTGCCATGCCTGCAGCACTTCCCTCTATCCTGTCATCATCATCTCGTCCACTGAAGATGAAGATGCACTCATCGCACCGCACATCGCCGCCCGTCACATGCAGCGCAGTGTATTCGATCCAGGGGGGTCGGGGCAGTGCGCCTTCATCTTCTTGTCCTTCCTCCTCCTCCTCCTCTTCTTCTTCTTCTTCTCCACCTTCCCTTATCCCTTCTCCCTCATTCCCAGTTGATACAGTACTATACGTGGTAACCTTCATACGTACAAAGATGCCTGCGCCGTTCTCGATGCGCATCACGGACGAGCCGAAATCTGTCTCTGACCCAACGTAATTTACCACGGTAATTTCATTACCAGTACTATTATCACCATCAACACCTTCACCGTCCTCACTCCCTTTACTCCCCCTTCCACTGTTCTGCACTATATTCGCACTGAGATTCGCCCTCTCTGTCAACAGACCTGTCATCTCCACGTACAGCCACACAGGAAGCAAGGGAAGAGAGGGGGAAAAAGAATCCGTTCCGTTATCGATATCTGTATCATCATTATCATCATCATCATAATCATCATCACTGCCCGGGAGTTTTGCAGGCACATAAGCACTACGATTGTATTCAGAGGCCGACGACAGCAGAGAGATCAACGTGCCCGGTACAACTGCCCTTTTCCGCACTGCATCCTCACCCTCAATCACATCATACCTCCCACACCCAGACTTCCTCCAGCTGATTCCTTCGTACCACGTCTTCCACACCGTAGCCTCGTTTACAGGGACCTCCTTCGTAAACGTCTCGTCGAATTCCATTGTGAAAGGCGGAGAAGCTACTAATGAAGAAGGTAGGGATGGAGATAGTAATAATAATACTGATAATAGTAACGAGACTGAGGGTCTTCCTCCTCCTCCTAGCACCTCCTCCTCAGTATCCATATATAGCAGTAGTCTCTTCCGCTTTGGACTGGTGGCCCCGCCTTTTGTCTTCCTCCCTTACTCTCTCATACACACCACAGCACCTTCCTCCTCCTCTTCTCCTGGTGCCTCTTCGTTTTCCTCATCATCGTCATCCACTGTATCAGTCAGCACCCACATCCCTCCCTTAGCACCAACCACGCCTCTTCATGTAGCTGCTTTGCCCTCAGCCTCTGCTGGCAGTCTCTCTGTGGATGATGATGATGATGGATATGGTGGGGGTAATGTTAGCAGTGGTAATGATACTGACGGAAATGATGATGGTACGGATAACATTTCTTCTTCTTCTTCTTCCTCCTCCTCCTCCTCCCCAGGTTCTATGCTGTTCGATCTGCCGCGGCAGCGCTCTTCGATCGAGCTTCTGCTTCGCGCACCTTCGCCGTCTCCAATCACCGCCACTCTCCGCAGCCCGCTTCATACGTGGTTTTCTATGTTTCCCACTGCTGTTGGATCAGCCGCTCTTTCACCTTCTTCCTCCTCCTCTTCTCACTCCTACTCCTCCTCCTCCTCTACCCCTTTTTCTGTGCCATCTCTCGTATTACCCCCTT
>BNWK01000244.1 GCA_025998775.1 Alphaproteobacteria bacterium
GTACAGAGTGCAGCAGATATTCGACGAAGTGCGGCGCGTACGCAGCATAAGTCTGCGCAGAAGAGGTGCGGTGGGCAGGGAGAGAGGCGGCGGTGCCTACGCAGACACAAACCTAGACACTGATAAAGATACAGACACAGACACAGACACAGACACAGACACCGATAGGCTCCTGCTGCAGAGACTGGTGGGGGAGGATCTCACGACAGGCCTGGCGTGTGCATATGTGGGGACGGAGCCCACGGGCTACATGGCGGGCCTGGTGCTGCGGGCGTGCCATGTGGAGGGCGAGGAGAACAGCAGATACTGCCAGCGGGCAATTAGCGAGATGAGGGAGGAGGATGTGGACTTCGCAGTGCCCCCAAGAAGTGAGACAAAGGCACAGGAAGATGCACGAACAGAGGGAGAGGTGAAAGAAGACGAAATTGAAGAGAGAGAAGATGGTGAGAATCCGAAGCAGAGGACGGACCTGTTCAAGAGAGAAACTCCGGCAGCGAAGAAGCAAAGAGACGCAGAAAACCCCCTCCGCGCGCTTCTCTTGGTACATCCACCGATTTTGCACTGCAGCCCGCCTCCCCTCGAACATCCATCAGAAAACACTGAAATGCAGTTGAAATGCCTGAAAGACCTGAGGAAGGAATGTGGGACAGTGAATGATTCTGTTCGTATGGTTCTAGAGGAAAATATTGTGGAAAAATTGATTGAAAACGTTAAGAATGGGACAGAAATGGTATTGGTTGTGGCGTTGGATACTTTGGAAAAAATCACCCGGGATGTTGTCAGTGGGATTGTTGTGGATAGTGTGGTGAAAAGTTTTCAAGATATTATGGCAAAGAAAAAGGAATATGCTGCGCTGCTGGACTTGTTCACACAGCATTCTCAGAATGCGTTGATTGCTGAAAAACTGGCTGTTATAATTGCCTGTGCCAATAGAGGGAAGCTGCTTGACAAAAACTCGCGGGCCATTGTTCCTGTGCTTGTGCATGCGCTGTCTGAGTGTGAACCTACTGACGATACACGCATCGACAGCCTCCTGCATGCGTTCGTATGTGTGCTGGACTTGAGTCAATCAGCCGCTGAAGGGAAAAACAACCAACTCCGCTCAGACTTGTTTGCCAAAGGAGTCATCCAACATCTCTACCCTTTCTTCGCCAACACCCAACACAAAATCTTGCGTTCTGCTGGCCAGGTCTTCAGCAGCATCACTCTGTGTAATGTAAACATAGACATTGCACGTACGGGGATACTCACGCGTCTCCTCCCCGTGCTGTCGCAGCTCGGTGCGGATTCCTTTGCGGTCGTGCCGTCTGTGCTGGATGTCAGCTCCGTCGCACACTCGACTGCATCGTCCTTCTCAATGTGCGTGGAAAAGTTCTGTGAGGGGATCGTCAACCTCATGACTCTGCGCGAGGAGCGCGATGAGATAGGCCGCGCCATTGTCTCTGCAGGGCTCATCCCGGTGCTGTGGAAGGTGCTGCAGGTGGCGTTCACACACTCCGCCCTCGCCCGTGTGCAGACGGCCAATGGCGATGTGGAGACGAGCACAGGAAACATCCTGGGTTACATTTTGCGTTTGCTTTATCGGCTTTGTTCAGTCGATTCCCTCGTAGACACTGTCATGGCACCGTATCCACTCTCACTCATCGTGCAAATTCTGCTGCAATCACAGGCACTGATCCAAAAAAAGGCAAACACGGATGATGACGATCTCACGTTCAATTGCGTAAGCGTGCTCTTCCATAACTTTTTGGAACGCGGGTATAACAATCCAACAAGTCAGAAACAGAACAGTTACCGAAGTTTGATAATCCAACACAACGGATTGGATGGACTAGTCAGCACCGTTGACATGCTGTGCACATATCCACCTTCTTCCCTCAATGAGACTCTAACGGCTTCGCTGGATTATCTGGTTAAGACGGTGCTGTACCTCCTGAAGGGGATCAGACCCTCTCCACCGAAGAAGTACGTCCACGTGCTCCAGCTGGCAAAGGGTCTTCTGAAG
>BNWK01000245.1 GCA_025998775.1 Alphaproteobacteria bacterium
CAATGGCGAAGACGAACAGCTTGCGTTATAAAGGAGTCTCTATAAAAAAACTAAGAAAAATGGCTGGCTGGAATGACTCAGTACTTGCTGATGTTCTTGCGCAAATTTTTTCATGAGGCCGCCCTGATACCTCTATATTTCAAAAGGTTGATCCAATAACGATTCCGCTCAAAGCGATATTTGGAGAAACTTTTGCTGGATATCTGCGCAATATTGCTCAAGCTTCAGGGAGTCCAGTTGATTATACTCTGTTGAATCTGCTTATAATTTCATCTGCAATCATCGGCAATAAAAGACGTATTCATGTTCGCAACGGCTGGAATGATGAACCGGTGCATTTGTGGGGAGCCCTTGTCGGAGCTCCTTCCACCAAGAAAACGGCTTCAATGCGTCCAATACTAAAGGCGCTGGCACCTCTGATTGAAGTGCGCAGGATCGAATATAAGAGCAAAAAACGAGACTACAAAATTGCTTTGAGAGAATTCGAAGATCAACAAACTTTTGACGAGCCTCGCAAGCCGATTTTGAGGCAGCTTCTAATAAATGACACGACGATAGAGGCAATCCACAAAGCAATCGATCCAGATAATCCAGAATGTATTTGTGTATATCGAGACGAATTAAGCGGTTTAATCGGCGCGATATCGAAATACAGTGACGGCGATAGATCCTTTTATTTAGAGGGCTACAATGGCAATTTCTATGTTATAAATCGCTCAAAATATGATGAGCCGATCGTTATTCCGAAGCTGTCGTTATCGATATTTGGATCGATTCAACCGCAGAAGCTTAGTCATGTTTTGAACGGTGCAGATGATGGTTTTTCTTCGAGGATTTTGTTTGCTTTTCCCGAACCAATCATAACGGAGGAGCCAGAATTGGATGTAACAGAGGAAACGTTAAGGACGATATTCCGAAAATTGGATCAATTACCAGCTAAAGAAGAAAAAATTAGACTTTCGAAAAAAGCAAGGGAAATTTTCAACCAATGGCATATGGAAAACGAACTGCAGGCGCAGAACTATACAACCGGACTATTGCAATCTTCCTATGGTAAGATGGGCGGCCAAGTTGCGCGTCTCTCCTGCGTTTTGGAGCACATTTTGTGGACTTTATCTGCAGAAATCAGTCCTCCAACTGAAATATCAGAACAAAACATGCTTCGAGGCATTGCTTTGATAGAGGATTATTTCAAGCCGATGGTGAAAAAAGTGTTTTCCAAATGTTCTAGAGGCGAAAATGACGAAATAGCGCAGGTATTTGTGAAATATCTCACGGATCATAATGTCTCGAAATTCAACCTGAGAGAGTTAAAACGCAACAACATGTTTCCGGATTTGAACAACGAAAACGCAGAAAAAAGTCTGATATCAATTCTTGTCGAGGCAAATATTGTGAAGCATGTTGCATCTGACTCCAAAGGTAGGCCTTCCAAAAATTATATCGTCAATCCACAACTGATGGAGGAGAAAATATGAGCAAATGGCTTGAAAAGTTGATGGATGACAAAGCAATCGAGTGTCGTGATGCACTGGAGGAAAGAGCAGCGATTGTTCAATACGACGGCAAAGAATCCGAGAGCGAATACTTGGCGGTTTCCATGTTCGTAGACGAAAATAAAGACATTTTTAAAAAGCATATGGTAAACATCAACGGAGAACCTTATTTAAAGCTGACCAACGTGACTTTGAATTCTAAGATATAATGCGTGTACTGCAAGCACCGTTTTATGTCCCGTACCACCGTCAAAATGCCAAAACTCGATCCGCTTGATATTTGAGATAAAAACATCGATGCCAAAACTCTGCCAAAATTAGTTTTGGAACGACAAAACTATGAAACGCCTTCGAGACATTTAATTGCGTTATGCTATATACCCAATCAAGTTGAGAAGTTTGGTTTTGTGATGGCTTGAAACTTGTCGGTAATACAACTGCGCATTGATTGGGCAATATCAGTCCATGTTTTTTTGAAGAATGACTTTATACAGTCTCTGAA
>BNWK01000246.1 GCA_025998775.1 Alphaproteobacteria bacterium
GTGTGTGTGTGTGTGTCTGAAAATAAACCCAAGTGTGTGCTTGTACTTTCATTCACATATTTATTTACATATTTGCTCCTTGATCTGTGTGCATCAAGGGAAAACAGAGAGAGAGAAGACAGAGAGAGGGAGAAAGCAGGAGAGAGAAAATGGAAATGTGGAGATAAAAGAAGGAAAAGGAACAACAGAGGGAGACGGAACCGCCGCTGCGGCCGCCGCCGCCTGTGTTTGCTGCCCGCCAGAGATAAACAGAGCCAATATGCGTCTTCTGCTATCCTCTCTGATCCTTGTTCTCCTTTATCACTCTCGCCGCACACTCGACAACTCTTTCGTGCTCCGTTCACGTGCGCGTTGTGCCGACCTATTTGCGAATGGCCATTGCAGCTACCTTAGTTACTTTGTTTTCTCTCACGCAGCCGAACTCATGGGGAAGACAGAACCGGAAACCCTCCACAAACTCTTTGCAGTGGTGGATTGTTCGGCAGACCCGAAGACGAAGACGAAGACAGAGGTGCAGACGGGTGCAGCAGTGCATGCGGAGGCACTGCCTGCATTATTAGTAAGAAACTTCTCTGCAGACACGCCACTGTCCTCCTCATCCTATGCACCGCTCATTATACGTCTACTGGACATCATCATGGCGGTGGTATTCCGAGATTTCAGAAGGTGCTATGAGGGTGGAACGAAGCAAGAGTGGAGGATTGTTAATATTCTTGACACTTTCGGAGAACGCGGAATCGATATTCTGTATTCTGCCTTTTTTCTTTTCTTTTCTTTTCTTTTCTTTTCTTTTTTTTTCCTCCCTTCTCCTCTCGTTTTATTTGTCTACCCCGTTTGTTTAGTGTGTTATTATGTATTCATGTGTTTATTTTTGTATCTATGTGTCCATGTGTCAATTTTTTATTTGGTATTGGATGGGTATTTGTGCCTTATGTTAGGATCTAATCTGTGTATAATCCACATAGGTTGGTCGTTCACGCGTTCTATCTACAGTTGTGTTAGGATCGAATCCCACAAATCCCGCTTTTTTTATGATGCCCTACATATGCATGTATGTATGTATGTATGTATGTATGTATGTATGTATGTGTATAATCCACCACATAGGTCGGTCGTTCACGCGTTCTGTCTGCAGTGGGGGACTTTCGGTGAAATCGCCACGTTTACCCCTCCGGTCGATCTCAGACTACCTGTCTACCGTTATCGTAGGGGTCATCGCAAGGATTACAAAGACGACTGGAATGATTGTAGCGAATGCGACAGCGAGAGAGAGGATGATGAGGACGAGGACGATGGGGACGAGGACGATGATGAGGAGGATGATGAGGACGAAGACGATGATGACGAGGACGGAGAGACAAGCAGAAGAAGAAGGAGATACAGAGCAGAGGAAGGGAGGAAGAAGAAGAAGGAGAAGGAGAAGAAGGGCACAGAGTGCAAGGGTTCTGAGGAATCTGAAGTCTCGTCCGCCTTGGCATACGACCGTTCACATGCAGTCTTTTTGGACTATTTGGGATACGCGGTTGAGCGGAAGAAGAGGAGTGCAGCTTGTAATAATGGAAGTCTCATTGGTGGGAAAGCTTTCAGCACTGTGCCTGTGTCTGTGTCTGTCTCTGTCTCTGTTGGCCAGAAGGCTGCCTCTACTTGCGTGGATAAGTTAATTGCCTCTGCTCTTGCTAACAGGGCTGCAACCTCTGCTGCGGGTTACAATACCGCTGTATCTGAAGCGGCTGCAAAGTCAATCGCCTCTGAATCCGAATCCGTCGACAAGAAGGCCATCGCCTCTGAATTCGTCGACAAGAAGGCCATCGCCTCTAAATCCGTGGACAAGAAGGCAATCGTCTCTGAATCCGTCGACAAGAAGGCCATCTACTCTGATTCCGTCGACAAGAAGGCCATCTCCTCTGAATCCGTCGACAAGAAGGCCATCGTCTCTGAATCCGTCGACAAGAAAGCCATCGTCTCTGAATCCCTCGACAAGAAGGCCATAT
>BNWK01000247.1 GCA_025998775.1 Alphaproteobacteria bacterium
TTCTCCATCTACGTTCATTCCTGGAGAATTGACTCTCGGAGAAAGGACTCAAGGTCCTTTTCTATTAATATCAAATGCTTTCTCGAAAGAACGTGAAAGCAAAGAAAAAGGGGAGGGGAAGGAACGTGAAAGAAAAGGAAGCCTTCTCCCGAGTAGAGGAGCGTCAGACTTCCTTCACCCGCACTCATTTCAGGCGAAAGTCTCTCAACCCTTTCCATCTCTTTTTCCACAACTTTTCCTAGAAGCCAGAAGTCACTCTCCTCCACCTCCATTCTACGTCTCCGATCGTCTTGACTCACCAGTACAATCCACGCTCTCATCGTTCTCATCATCGTCTTCCTCGGCGTTCTCGTCATCGTCTTCCTCGGCGTTATCGTCACCTTCTTCCTCGGCGTTCTATTCTGCGACGAGTGAGTTGGAGATGAGACGGAACGCACATTTCTGGAACGATGAGCCGCACGCATCTTCATACTTTTCTACCCCTCCAACTGCGCCAGTGGATTTTTCATTGACGATTCCCACGTCAACGAGCGCTGAGACTGAGGCAATTCCGTTCGCTGCGACTACAGCTGAGGCTCAAACGTCGATCCTCGCATCAGTCCAACCCAATTCAGCTGACGTGAGTGTGTCTGCCGTATCGGGTACTGGAGAGAACGCCCGCTGCCCTCCTGAGTTTGTCGAATTCTGGATGAAATTCCAGTTCCCATCTTCAGCTCCTAAAAATTGAAATGAATTAGTATTTTCTATTTAGAGTGTTTAGATATAATAGTATTTAAGGTATTTTCTATATAGAATGAAATGTGACAGCGGTGTGGCAAGCGAGAGTGGGTACTCCAGCGTGAAAGCATAAATCCAATCTCGGCTAAGTAAATCTAACGCATCATGGACAACTCCAGTATGTCTTCTTTAACGCGTCGTAGATTACTCTGCTCTTCACTCAGGTGAAGAGAATTTTCTCTCCCAAGGGCAGGGGAACTGAAGTTTATCATTAACTTTTTGCTGAAAACTGATTATTTAAGTTAGGTTTTATTCTGTTTATTATTAAAACATGTCAGGTTTGGTTGTTTATATTTGTGTATATATATGATTTCAGCAACAAAACTGATGAAATCCTTCAACGAAATGGTCACGTACGAGTCGAGGAATGGACTCCTAGGCATGAACCGTGATGTCGTCTTGAGGACCTGCTGGTATGTGAAGTTGGAGCAGACAAGGCAACTACTTGGCATCGACAAGAACACCTTCGCTTGGTCGAAGCACCACTACCTTCGTCTCATCCTACTGACCATCTTTAGGCGATCGTTTGGATGCTTTGGTTATGTAACGAACTGGAAGTCAGACGTGGCGACAACTCTGAAGAAAAGGTATGCCGAGGAGGCTTATGACTTGGCCGGGAACGTCCTCTGTTCTCCTGACAAATTCTTCTTCGATTTGAAGAACTACCCAGGTAGGGTACTCCAGCTGGATGTAACCCTGGACGTTGGTATGGAACCTAGTTTCTATAAATTTTGCTTCTTCGACGAGTACATCTATCACCCTATCTTAGCGAGTGAAAATAATAATAGACTTCACACCGTCCAAAAATACTTTTCCATCTTCTTCGTCTATCATTCAAAATTGGATATCATCACAAGTACTCTATCAAATGGACAGTCTCCTCTTCAGGCTTCCACGGGCACACGCTTTCGCTTTAAACTGTACCCGGGAACTGATCCTGCTATAGTATCAAATGAACTGATTCCACCTGTCGGGAAGTACTTGATAAAATTCCAATTTGTGAAGTCTGGTATGATACCAAGCCGCGTCCGATATGATCTCAATCTGCTCAAGTTTGACTCTCTACTCTAGTGATTATTAGATTTCATAGGTTCGAAGCCATCTACCCGAAGCTGAGCAAGGAGGACATACCCCTCTTCAGGAGGTTTGCTAGCCCATTCATGTGTGTCTATCTTCGTCTAGCATGTGGTCTCTAGTGCGGAGCGGAGTTCATG
>BNWK01000248.1 GCA_025998775.1 Alphaproteobacteria bacterium
TTCTCCTTCAACCATCACTTGTCTTGCTTCTTGGATGGTATTTGAAATCAGTGCCATCCTTTTGTATGTTCCGCTAATGGCCCATTTCCTGATGGTTTCTGCTGCGGACCGAGTCTTCCCAAATCCTCTGCCTGCGAGAATCATCCATATGTTCCAGTTCCCCGGCGGAGCCAGTTGATTTGGTCTGGCGATCGTCTCCCATGGCGTTTTTATTATTTTATCTTCTAACATTATATTTCTCCTGTTACATTTTCTAAAAATTAACTTTTTTCGATGATAATTATCGTTGGACACGAAATGTTTTTCGGTAGATGGAGTATTTAAACTATGGATATTGCAGAAGTAGAGCGCGAAGTCATAGATAAAGTAATAAATAGAATAAAAGAAAGAGCCGAAAATGCAGAAATTAGAGCGGCCGTTTCCGAAGCAATTCGCCAAAACGATGAGCTTTGGGCAAAAAGAATGCTGCTTCTTGTGGCGATTGCAATGCTTGCGCTTTTGGGTGCAATTTAGATCTATGCACTCCATCATTGTGTTGCAGGTCGTGCCCAACAAAACAATAATCGAAAAACCCGACAAGCAGCGCTTATAACACATGCATAGCTTAAAGTCAAGAAGATTTTGGGGGGAATATTTTTGTGTGTAATATCAGGCGGTCCTTGTCAAAATACTGCAACAAATAGTATATTGGCAGTCGTGATTATCGAACCGTTGTCTAACTTATGCAGTTTAAAAATATAAAGCACCGAGGTGAAGAATGGAAAAACCACGAAATACAAGATTTTCTTGCGGTCCCACCGCTAAGCGCCTTGGTTGGGCAGCTCCTCGTTGTGATTATGTTGGCAGATCCCATAGATCATCTGACGGAATTGCTGTCATTAAGGAAGTGACTGATCTCCAGAGAAAAATATTGAAACTTCCCGATGATTATCACATTGGAATTGTCGCCGCATCAGCCACAGGAGCAACGGAGACATTGCTGTGGACACTATTGGGCAACAACGGAGTTGATGTTCTGTCCTGTTGCGTATTTAGCAGATGTTGGGAACATGACATAGTAAACGAATTAAAATTACCGGATATACGGGTATTGCGGGCAGAGTTCCCTAAGCTTCCTGATACGAAAAATATTGATTTCGATCGGGACGTTGTATTTTGCTGGACAGCAACGACATCTGGTGCATCATTTCATAATTCAGATTGGATAAAATCCGATAGAAAAGGATTGACCATCTGCGATGCTACTTCCGCCATCTATGGATTTGATTTTGATTGGGAAAAATTCGACGCAATGGCTTTCTCTTGGCAAAAAGGCCTTGGCGCAGAAGCTGGTTTTGGAAGCATTGTCTTGGGACCAAGAGCCATAGAAAGACTGGAGTCCCATAAACCATCCTGGCCTATACCACGGATATTTCGCATAGCAAACGACCGGAAAGTCAACTTTGATATAATGAACGGATATCCCATAAATACTCCATCGATGATTTGCGTTGAAGAATTCCGAGATAATCTAAAATGGGCAGAAAGTATCGGTGGTCAAGCGGCGCTATGCAAAAAAATTGAAGATAACTATGTTGTTGTTAAAGAATGGATTGCAAGTCAAAATACGTTCGAGTTTCTCGTGGAAGAAGAAATTCGTGCTCATCATGTGGCGTGCTTTGATATAACTTCCGCGCTCTATAAAAATTTATCCGAAGAAGAAAAATGGAACTTTCTAAAAAAAATCGTTGCAATTTGCGAACAGGAAAAAGTTGGATTTGATTTTCTCGGTCATTTACTATCGAAGCCACATCTGCGCGTCTGGTGTGGCCCAACAATTGAAGCTAGCGATCTGAAACTTTTTCTGCCATGGCTGGAGTATGCGTACAGGAAGGTTGCCCCTTAGTACATCTGGTCATTGATTGAGTGTTTTACTGTGGCCGCTCCTCTACAAAACCGTATGCTCCACAGTAAAACACTCAATCAATGACCAGATGTACTAAGGGGCAAC
>BNWK01000249.1 GCA_025998775.1 Alphaproteobacteria bacterium
TAAAGTTGGCACTTCATCTGCATGACCCATAATGGATGTAGTACCGTTATTGACATGATTCATGTTATTACTGATCATACTGAAGTACTTAGGCTTATTCTCGAAGGTGGTGGCGAAGTATCCCTCTGTTTCATCTTCTTTCATTTCACGAGTTGTTTTATCAAGTTTGTAGTTACCAAGATTCTCAAATTGTGGATGAAGACTCAATGATAATCCTTTCTTACTCTTCTCTACTTGTATTGAATTGGAACCTTCAATGGATACTATTCCTGTCTTTCCATTAATTGATTCAACTATGGGGAACCCAAAACTCTTCACAAAGTCGTAAGTCATCTCTTCTTTCTTATTTGATAAAAATTACCTTTCTTCGTCTACTAGTAACAATTCACACTCACCTACAAAGTCGATAACCATCTTATAAGTCGTTTGCCAATCCCATGGTCGTATGTAGAACTTAACTACATTAATTCCTTTCCCACTTATGTCGAATTCCTTTTGAGAGTTGTAGTTATTCAATACCATTACAAAACCTGCTTTACCTACTTTGACATTAGCTTCTGGGTACAAACGTGTACGCATCAACAAAGAATTATCTTCAGAGATGTTACTGAACATTCTCCATCCACCATCTAAGTCTTGTTCGTTTTGCATTACTGGTTCGTCAGGGTCTAAGAAATGAGCAGTGGCACCAAGAACACGAATTATCTTCTTAAACTTCGGGTTTGCATTAGAGAACCAAAATGGTAAGTTGGCAGCAGCCACATGTCTTGCTCTAAGCTTATTACCGTTCATAAGTGCATTATCATCGGGTGAATCGAGCCAATCATTATCATCATCCCATTGAGTATCAATATTCTCAACAGGCAGGTCTTTTATACGAGGAGGTAGTTCATGTTCGAATATGGAAAAGACATCAGATGCCACTGTGAAGTAAGCCTTTTGAACGATAGACATTTCAATGGTACAAAAATAAGCTACTTGTCTAACATCTTTGAGTGAACATCTTAACATCGTATTTACGATCCGGTGTATAGATGCAGCTTCCGTCATTCTTCATGTATGTGTACTTATCGTTAAATTTGGCATAATCACAGTTTTCCGTCAGAATGCTGAATATGTAATCGTACTTCTGTTTGTTGTTCTTAACCTTCTTGATCATATCTTGATACATAACACTGCTTCTAATCTTTGGCTGGAGAGAGATGATTAGCTTCATATTGTCCATTATCTTCTTGTTATGTAATATCTGACATATGTTCCTAGGTGTGAGATGCACAAATTGTTCAAAGTTCCACCATTCCATTTGACCCTTAGTGTCTTCGAAGTAGTCTTCCATAAGCTTATGTCGGTGATCTTTTGTGTCAATGAGTTGTTTAAATCCGTCGTTGAAGATGATTGGGGAGTACTTTCTTGAAAGAACGGAAAACAAATGAAGCATAACGTATGGTTGGTCAAATATGTTTGTTTCGTAATTCATAGTATTTCAATGGTGTAAAAATAATGATTCTTGAATTTAACCGAAGAAGAAGTCATATGCTTTCTGTTTTGTTGTTCCTTGTTGCCATATCTCTTTTCGATTCTTCTTGTATGCATCACTCTGTTTCTTCTTGTCAGCATTGTACTTCTTCCAATATGCATGCCACTCAGGACTTTTGATTTGTATGTGCCACCATTCAGGTGTATTTGCCTCTAACATTGTCTCCATCCACACTCCAGGTTTAAGATGTTCATTACCCCAATGGTCTTTCCATAATTCACTCTTGATGTGTTTCTCTTTCTCCTGTTTCACTGCTCTGTCTCCTTTGATAATACCTGTTACGAATTTCTCTCCTGCAAGTAATGCTATGGATAAAGGAATACCTACACCAGGAATGAAAGCTGTAGCACCCGCAACTAAACCAGTAGCATCATCGGCTGTTCTCATTGCATTATCAAATGTCATATGTCCATCTGCAACAGCTTGGGAAATATC
>BNWK01000250.1 GCA_025998775.1 Alphaproteobacteria bacterium
TTTTTATTATGCATTTGATGTGACTTGGTGCAGTTGTCATCTTCGTCCTCGCTGTCAGCACCCGCGTCTTCTTCATCGGCGTCAGCGTCAGCATCATTGGTTTGTATAATATTTTTTTTAGATTGAGTGGTTATGGTGAAGAGTAGGTGCGTGTGTGAAGTGGTTTGTATGTTTTTATGTATGTGAGATTTAGAAAGTTTTGCGTCTAATAATCTAGAGATTGGTTTGGTTATGTATATTTGTATGAATGAATAGTATCATTACTTTTGTTGAAATTGCAGTCTTCGTCGTCGCTGACAGGGCAGGAATCGTTGTTTAGCTTTCCAGTCATTTCGTCAGATGTTGCGTTGTCATCTGAAAAAAATGATTGTAAAGCGGAAGGTGAAAAAGTTTGGAGTTATATATAAGTATTTATATTTGGGTATGGTTATGCATGTTGTGTGTGTGTGTGTGTGTAATGTATGTGTGTGTGTGTGTGAGGGTGGGTTTGTGTGTATGTGTGTGTGTTTGGGAATGTGTGTGTGATTGTTTGTTTGTGTGTGTGTGTGTGTGTGTGTGTATGTGGATGTGTGTGTGTTTGCGTGTGTGCGTGTGTATATGTGTGTGTGTGTGTGTGTGGATGTGTGTGTGTGTGGATGTATGTGTGCTTGCGTGTGTGCTTGTGTGTGTATGTGTGTGGATGTGTATGTGTGTGTGTGTGTGTGTGTCTGTGCTTGATTGTGTGTGTCTGTGTGTGTGTATGTCTTTGTATCTATGTTTAACCCCAACGACTGCGACAGGATGAATGTTTGAGTTAATTATTATTTTGTAGACTGTCTCTTCATATTTCCTTTTCTCCGTTACTACCCTCTCCCAACATTACATCTCCCTGATGACTCGCGTCCTTTTTTCTATTTTTGTTCTTTATCCCAGCTTTTACAGGTCCAGAGTACGCTTACATGTCTGCTCAAATGGTGGCCGAATCGAAAAGTATGGTGTCAGCCGCGGCGCTCACTGTCTACATCCGTCTGCGCTCTGTACAGGACATGATGAAAGAGCTGCACGAATTCGACGCGATGATGAGAGGCTTCGGCGCCACGGACTTCGTCGGGTTTGTGCCGACTCCGCAGGCAGCACTTTCAGTTGTGGGAGGGAACAGAGGAGGAGGGGGAGGAGGGGCAGCTCAGGGAAACGTAGGGCGGCCGCAATTGGGACAGCGACAGGGAACGGGATGGGAGTCAGGATCGGTTGTCAGGGGTGTGAATGCGGCAGGCAGCGGTAAGGCAACAGGAGTACTTCTTCCAGTCCTTGCACGCAATAATAATAACTTTGTTGCCAACAAACCCACCCCTGTCAACAGCGAAACCACTCACACTTTCATCAACGCTGTTTACAAACCCTCGCAAACACACACTCCTCCTCCGCTTGCCTGGACTCACATAGACTCGTTGAGGCGGACCATCCCATATACTATCAGCTGGCAGAGCACCCTCTCACCAGCCCATCTGCGCTACCTCTACTTATCCACTACTTTGACGGACTTGTGCTTCATCGACAGGGATATCTGGTGTGCTCTCCTCAGCTGGTGGGCAGGTGGTGTCGTCTGCAACGAGTGCTTCTTCTGCCCCCTCGCTGGCAGAAAGGGTGAGTTCATTATCTACCCTGCAGAAGGAATCACCGCGGACACAATAATAAGGGTGATAAAGCACTTGCTGGGTGCCGAGCATGAGATTAACAGGGATGTGTGGCTTCTTCAATACGGTCATCGCTTCTCTACAAGGGTGTACCACGAGCAGGCAAGGCTGAGAGAACGCAAAATCCCTTTCACATATCGACGCACATCCATTCTTCCCAATGTCTCCAAACACACTCTCGCTCTTCCTACTCCACAAAACCAATTCTCACCACCTGTACATGTGCCGCTGCGCCTTCTCCTTCTTCCCTTGGTTTATCTTCCCTCTCAACCTCACCCTCTGCTTCCTTCTCAAGCCC
>BNWK01000251.1 GCA_025998775.1 Alphaproteobacteria bacterium
GATATACAGAGACGCGTGAGTGTGAACAAAGCGAGAGAAAAGGACATACGGAAGATGTGGGTTTTATCACATGCACTATTCCAGGAAGACATAAGGCTGTGAAAGAATGGTGCCATAATGATGCATGGAGCGGAGTGGACATGGTCAAAGAAACACAGACAATCTATGCACAAAACTCCATTCCAGTTGTAGATTCAACATACAAACAATACTTGCATAAAAGAAATAAACACTCAGACAAGTGCAGGGAAAGACCAACCGAACTCCAAACTTCTGCAGGATGGCAGTATGGGCAGGCACCAAACAAGCCGAAGAAGTGAAGAAGCAAGACAGCAAAACACAACACGGAAAACTATCTGTACAAAGAAAAAAACACTTCTGCACGGAGGCGGGATCGAACTGCGTGAGCCTGCAGTGTAGGAGAGGAAGACCGCCAAGGCCGCGGAGTACTCTGTGGACGTGGACCGAAGGGGAGGAAAAGTCGAGGTGGCGGGGAAAACAAGAGGAGAGGAGTCGAGTTCGAGGGAGTATGCGGAGGGAGAAAGGGGGATGGAAGGGGGTGTTGGAGGGGAAGGAAGAGGTGGGCGTGGAGAAGGTAGAGCGAAGGAAAAAGCAGGAGATGGAAAAAGAACGAAAGGGAGGTGGGAGGTGGGAGGAGGTGACACATAAGGCAGACTGGAGGGAGGAACGCAAAGGCAGAACGAAAGGCATAGAGGCGTGCACAAACTACGCCTTCCGCGGTCTCTTCACCATCCTCTTCCTCCTCCTCCTCTTCTTCCTCTTCTTCGTCTTCTTTTTCTTCTTCTTCTTCCTCCTCCTCCTCTTCTTCCTCTTCTTCGTCTTCTTTTTCTTCTTCTTCCTCCTCCTCCTCCTCCTCCTCCTCTTCTTCTTCTTCCTTTTCTTCTTCCTCTTCCTCCCCTTCTTTTTCTTCTACTGCTTCTCCTTCTTCATCGTATCCTCCTTCATACACACACATATATATATATCCACAAGTCCACAGGATTGAAGTTAAGAAAGAAGGGAGGAAAGGAGGAGGGGGTGAGAGAATGAGTGAGAGGAAAGGAGAAAGGAAAGAAAAAAAGAGAAGGAAGGAAGAAAGAATGAGGAAAGAAAAAGCAAATTGCAACGGGCAAAAGAAAAATAATTATTCATTCCTCATTTACAAACTCCGCACACACACACACACACACTCACACACTTCACAACCTTGCACACACACACACACACACATCCACAAGTCCACCCACACACACACCTCCCTTAATCAGTGTGTACGACAATCTTCAGCTTCTTGTCCTCCTCGACTTCCTCTTTCAGCCTGCTCCCGCCCTGGAAGTTGGGAAAGAAGGGAGGAAAGAAGGTAGGAAAGGAAGGAAGAAAAAATGAGGAAAAAAAAAACAAAATAAAGAGAAAGAAGAAAGAAAGGATGACGGAAAAGAAAAATTAAAATGCATATTTTTCACTTTTCACCTTCCTCTATAACTCCACTCTTCACAACTTCACACACACACACACACACACACACACACATCTACAAGTCCATCCACACACACACCTCTCTCATCTCACGAAGGCATCAATCAGTGTGTGTCCAACAACCTTGAGCCTTTCTCTTGTCCTCTTCCACTTCCTTCTTCAGCCTGCTCCCGCTCTCTCGCACTCCCGCTGCGCCGCCTCGTCCAGTTCGCCTGCACTCCGCTTGAGCTGAGGATGGCAGAGAGGGAGGGAGGAAGGTAGGAAAGAAGGGAGGAAAGGAGGAGGGGGAGAGAAAAAGAGTGAGAGGAAGGGAGAAAGGAAGGAAAAATAAAGAGAAGGAAGGAAGAAAGAATGAGGAAAGAAAAAACACAATGCAGGAGATAAAAAAAAAAAATTTATTCGCTCCTCATCCTCCTTTACAACTCAAAACACACACTCATACAATTCTCAAATTCATACACTAACACACACACACACACAC
>BNWK01000252.1 GCA_025998775.1 Alphaproteobacteria bacterium
GTGCTAACACCGAGGTCGTTGTTGTCACCGAGGAAGTCACCAGACGCTCGAAAAGCAGAGGAAGAGATAGAGATGGACATCGATGAAGAGCCTGTTAAAGAGACATCACCAAAGGACAACGTATCAATGGACTTCATGAAAGTGCTGATAAGAATACAAAACGAGATCCTTCTGAATAACCTTTTGTTAATTAACAACCTCAAAGAGTTGGGTGATAGAGTGATATACCGTGATACTGACCTTACTGAGATGATAGAGATTCTGATGGGAACTAAGGACATACAAATCAGAACGGAGGAAGTGAAGAAAGCAAGTTGTATACAAGGTTGCACATGTACTATACCTCTATACGTGAAGATCAAGTCAATAACGTTAAAGAAGACGGTTAACTTTTTGACAACAGAAGTGGCAGTGAGATTACAAGATGAGTTCAAGATATCATTAGAGTTCTGCGTACCAACGTGAGTGCAAAAATATATACTTATTTTTATGTCATTACTCAGTGTACTTAACCCAAACCCTGACATCGCTACCCGTCATACTTGCGTTTCCTAATTGTATGACTAGTTTTCGACCTTCTTTGTACACCATGCACTTACATTCATCGTCCCACTTAAATGGAATTGGTAGGCTCTCGTGTCTAGCACTGTTGTAGAGGTCTCCCCCTATGTCTACAATTCTGGCCTCAACACCGGGGAAAAAATCATTCACATAGAACTCGTCCGCACTGTCCGCATCCCCTTGCCATGACTTAATGTAAACAGCTTTACCGTCGAGGATGTTGCTCACTTGTGTCTGAATTGCGTGGTAGTACTCTGTTGTGTTTGGTTGTTCATCTACTGTGACAGTAAGCACGTCGTATGGGAAGATACCTTTCTGATCCTGCTTCTCACCATTACCGAATGTCTCAACGAAGTCTCTTAGGTTGTTGCCAGGTGCATACAATAAGAAGTCAGTAAGTCTGATCTTGTTCTTATACTGATCGTGTTCAACTATAACTTGCTTAGCTAACGTGGCTGTGCCAATATATGAGTCATTCTTGATGTGCCAATTTTTGTTCTTCAAGTACTGATACAGCAATATGAAGTCAAATTTTGCTGAGTTGAATCCAAGGACGTTGATGTAATCTTTATTGAATCTTGCATTAGCCTTATCATCTTCTTTGTACTCCTTGTTCGGTCTCCTCATATTCCTGGTGACTGTAAATAAGTATTCAATGAAGTCGTTGACGAAGTATATCGAATCCTTGATGGAGAAGAACTTGGAAGTGACTTTGCCTTCATTGACAACGGTTACACTGACTGAAATTGGAACCAGTAATGAATCCAGATCTGATTTCTTACCGAATGATTGATTGATCTTAACGTTCGCTGTCTCGAAGTCATATAAGACAAAGTTGGTTGTATACTCATACGGTGTGTGATTGATGACTGACTTAGCATAGGTCTTGTCGGTAAGATGAGGAATGAATGGCTTGCTTACTGAATCAAGAGTGACTGCTTTGACATTCTTTCCACCGTTCTTCTTGCACATCTTCGTGTGTTTATTGAAGTCTCTTTTGAAGTTCTTGTCTTTGTGGTTGAACCACTGCTTGGAACAGTGAGGACAGATGACAGAGCCAGTAAGTCTAAGACTGTCGGATACATAGAGGAAGTGAGCATGATTGTTGTTAGTGATATACAACACATGGAATTGCTTTGTGTACTCTGTGTTGATGTATGTATTGTCTTCGTCGATGATGTAGGATTCGTTCTCATAAACGTAAACGTATACGTTAGTCTTGAAGTGCTTGGCGAATTCGGGAATCGTGTCAAGATGGAAGCCTTCATAATTCTTTGGTGTTTGGTTTGAGAATTGCATAAGGAGTTTCTTTGCTTCTGCTGCACGTGATTCCTTAAAGTATCGAACATGGTTGATTGGATCATCAGGTAATGTGATATGCGAATATGC
>BNWK01000253.1 GCA_025998775.1 Alphaproteobacteria bacterium
TCATTCTCTGAGCACGACGATGCTGCACGAGTGATGGAACGCACGTTTGGCCGCATCGGCGGTGGTGGAAGCGGCGGTAAGGGGAAGCTTGGTACGCTGGGGTTGCTTGGCAAGCTCAGTTTGGGCAAAAAGGCAGGGGCAGGAGGAGGAGGGAGCGATAAGGGCGGAGTGGTTGTAGTGAAGGGCGTGGACTTGGTTGTGAGATGGAGTCGCGCTGCCCCAGCTGCGGGCGCAAAACCATCTGCGTCTTCGTCATCCTCTTCTTCCTCATCCTCTGGAGATTCTTCATCCCCCTCATCCAAAAATACCCTTCTTCCTACACCTGCCGATGCCAACACCAATGTCCCTCCTTTCCCTCCAAACATGAACATACAAGGATTCGCATTTCCAGGGATTTCTCCTTCCTTCCTTCCTTTCAACTCTTTGGCACCCTTTGGTGGGGGTTTTCCTCCCAACATTAGCAACACAAATGAAAAATGATGAATGAAGCAAATTTTTTTTTTATTTTTTTCACTTCAGCAATTTTTCATATCCTTTGTGTTTGCTTATGAGAAAAATGGATTTTTTCCTCGTACTAAGAATTAGTACAAAAAGGCCGTTTTTGATTTGAATTTCTTTGATTCATGTCTCAAATTCGTGGAAAGCTTCAGGTAGTTTTACAAAGACAAGCTGTTGGTGAAAGCTTCTCTTGTGTATATTTTGAGTCTGAAACTCGATCTGTTATTTTGGGATATGACGATTGAAGAATCAAAGTTGTTTTCATTTTAATTTTTTTATTATTATTCAGATTAAAAAAAATTACACATGGGAAGATGTCTATGAATTGGAAGGTCATGAATCCATGATAACGTGTTTTACATGTGTAAATGAACATCTGGTTTCGGGCAGTACGGATGGAAGTATAAAAGTTTGGAATGTTAATACAGGGGAATGGCTTTTTGATCTGCCCCTTCCAGTAGAAAAAACTCCAAAGAAAGTTACTTACAAACAACGAAGGGCAGGCTTTTATTTTTTTTGGTGGGTTTTTAAATTTTTTTCCTTTTTCAAGCTGTTCAACAAATAAGAAATACGTTGAATGCAGATCAAGGAAAAAAAAATGCCCAAACGTCATTGTCAATATTAAACAATCCACTTTTCTGTGCGGATGAGGATATAGGTGCGGACCAGGGGCATCATTCACGAATTACTGCAATGTGTGGATTTGATTCTACAACTCTTGTGACAACGTCATCAGATAAGACTATAAAGGTTTTGTTTTCATTTGTTTTTTCTTGTATGTCTTATTTTTCAGTTTTGGTCGTTAGCAACTCAAAGACTTCTTGCTACTTATGACGACTGTCATGCAGATACAGTAACTTTTTTAACAGTGATCAAAAACACTCCTTTTCTTATGTCTTGTAGTTGGGATAAGTGTATAAAGGTTGGTTGTTATTGTTATGATGAATTATTATTTTTTTTTTTTTTTTGTGACAGATATGGGATACTCGTCAGACAACAACTTACACTGCTCTTGTTTGTTCTGTGCGAAATGCACACGATGATTTTGTCACATCAATTTCTATTTTACCCCATCTGGGTTTGTTTCAATTCTTGTACTCATCAGCGGTTTTCATCCATCAGGGGAGGTCAAACCTCGAAACCCTTTCAAACTGCGGATGCTTGCGAAGAAGATGTTTCAGAAGCATCGGCGACGCCACAGAAAGAAATCTGCCTTGGGAAAGAACTCATCAAATACGACTGGTGGTGGTGGTACCACTGCCGCTGTTGCTGCCACAGCCACTGCCACTGCCACGGGCGCCACTGCTGCCGCAGACACCGCCGCGGCTGCTGCTGGTGATAGCAATGGGAATGGAGGTGGTGCCGGAGAGGGAGCCCTCACGCCTAAATCAACTACTGGTGGAGATGGTGGTGGAGGGGAATTTGATGGTGCGGGCACGGGCGGAGGGGCAG
>BNWK01000254.1 GCA_025998775.1 Alphaproteobacteria bacterium
TGAAAATCGCGTTGCCTATGTCTTTTAAAGCTTGCCTTGCGCACTCCTGAATTTCGTTCAGCTCCGCTGATTGCAAACCTTTGCCAGCCAAAAACAATAACATCGTGTATTTTTTGCTGGAATCGAAGCGATTGAAAAAATCCTTTAATGCAGACATTCCTGTATCCTTTTCTAAAACGTAACGACGAAGCAAAATTTTTCACGCGTTGCCGGAGTGCGAATCAGCGGCACCGAGTGCTCAAGTAACAGCAAAATCCCAGGATCGACAATGTCCGCAGGAAGAAAATATTTCTGGCCTACGGGAAGGTCTGGATCTGTTTTTGTTCCCACAAATAACCCAAGTTCGCGAATCGTATGATCGCTGGCATCCTCAAAATCATATGTTGTTTCAATGTAAAGGTTATTGGTTGGCTCTTCGCTGGCAGAAAAACGTCCGGTCGGAGTTACCAACTCGCCATCGTCGTCACCAACACAAAACACAACTTCATCGACAATGCGCCGTCCAACCTCACTCTTTAGAGTTGTTTGCATCGGATCTTCGGAACCAATTGAATCATCTGAATCTGCGTCACCTTGACCCCAGGCTATATGAATCACCTGATCTTTCACGCTCTGCGCAATTGCCGCTCGTCCTGATTGTGTTAATATCGCCATTCGAAAATCCCAAACATGCCCACATTATGTATATTTGAGATTCGGAAATGTTTTGTTCGCGGAATTTTAAAAAAAATTTATGTGAGTTAAGTTTTTTGTGTTGCCTATTGCAATTGCAGGCTGTTTGGTGACGAAATCGATACCGGCTCCTCCAAAGAAGAAAGGACGAATTTTCAATAAGCACGCACAGCCCTGGACTTTCAAACTATACAAGCATATGGCGCTGGTGAGCGCGTTCATGAATCAACTTTGAATTTTTCCGAGGGGAACTCCATTTACTTTTCAACTGCTCGCTTGATTTTCAGCATCGAGCCGGGAACGTCAGCAAACACACCGCTTAGGAAACTCAGTTCTTCTTCGGTTAATTCATCTTTTTCAAGTCGGACGCTATGCTGAATATACGTGACGCCGTTCACTTGCAATATTTTATGACCAAAGAACAGTTGTCCAACACCAGGAACATCTGTCATATCGCAGTAGGATGCGTTTTCGATAATCTCTGTCAGTACAAACGGCATTTCAGGCATATTCTTTAGCTTCATTCTGCCAGTAGTCCCTGTCTTGATTTCTCCGTCAAAGACAATGTTCTCTAAATCTTCTTCCCAGATAGGTCGATTATCTGAGTCTGCGTAGTAAGGCCAAATGGACTCCTTTGTGGCATTTACCGCGATTTTGCATTGCAACTCCATTAGCTTTCCTCATAAATAAGTATAAATGGTAAACCGAAAAGCAGATCCTGTCAATCGCAAAGTCAGCGTTTCAATCAATCGACTAAAGATACTAGACGATGATGTTGACCCATCCCAGGTAAATACATAAAATCGCCTTTCTATTTTTACACATTTTGCCTCATTGTCGTTTCCTTGCACAAATAGATAGTTTGCGTCTTGACCTCTAATCGCCTTGCAGATTTTTGGGGGGAAGCTTTTTCAAAAAACAGGAAAAAATATAGGGCACCTCCAACATCAAAAGCGCCATTGGGATCTCAACGCATAAAAAGGCTAACAAATGAGCTATTTTTTCGTTATGATCATTACTTGTTTCGTTGAAATTCCACCTTCGTCTCGTGATGGCCATTCTTCTGTGTCTGGCGTAACCGTCGTGAATTCTATTTTTGCCTCCGCAGGATTCAGACCAAAAAATCTAAATAAATCTTGAACATTGTTTCTGTAAAAGCTTAGATCCTCGTGAGGATAAACTTTGTATTTGTTTTTATCTACAAAAATCCATGGAATCAGCTCATCAGTGCATTTCTCGTTTTTGGGATGAAAGAACACTCCGCCTTCTGGAGTTCC
>BNWK01000255.1 GCA_025998775.1 Alphaproteobacteria bacterium
ATGCCTTTCTATGCCCTGCGTGTGCGTATGGAGAATGCCCATGCTGAATCTGCCGAGGGCGATGGCAGCGATAACCCGTTCGTAACCACGCTTAGTAAACCGTTCTTTGCTCTCAATCTCTCGCAGGCAACGACGCTTAATCATCTCATTAGTTTGATAGCGCACTTTGCACTGTCGGCTTCCCAGCTCTTTAGTAACTTTGCTCAAGAGGTTTTTTTTTTTCTTCGTACCTACTATTCCTTTTCACTTTCTTGTTTGTTTTTTTGTGCAGCCCAAACACTTCGTGGAGGAGATAGTGAAGGACGGCGAGTATGCACAGGAGTTTACGCGTCCGTTCGATCCGCAGATGCGAGCACTGCGGGCGATGCTTGAGGAGAAGAAGAGCAGGAAGGCGCAGGAGGAGGAAAGGAAGGCGAATAAGCACGAGAGGAGTGTGGAGAAGCAGAGCAAGGAAGAGGAGATAGAGGAGTTTGATAGTGATGATAGTGAAGAAACAAGGTTTTTTGACAAGGTAGAAAAGGAGTGGAAGGAAGATGAAGATGATGAAAGTGAGGAGGACGGTATGGATCAAAGTGAGAGTGAGAGGGATAATGAAAGTGAAGGGTCAAAAGGTACAGGAGAAGATGAGGAAGAGGGTGAGGACAATGACATGCCACATCCCTTGAACTATCAACCACCCCACAAACACATAGAGAAAAAGAAAGCTGAAAAGGACAAAAGAAACATTGAAAAAACTTCCGCAGGAATTATTGATGAAAGGAAAAAACCAACACGGCCGGGTGTTACCAAAGTTCCTCACTCTTACTTACTGAGGCTCCTTACCCAGTACCGTCAGGGGCGTGCAGAGGAACGGTCTGTCCTTTCGACGCTTGAGCGGGGGATCAAAGACCGTGACCTGTTGGTACTTGAATTTCTGATGAAGCAGAAGTACACCAAGAAGCAGCCGCCACAGCCACAGCCGCGGGGGCAGCGGGGTTCAGCTGCCTCTCGCTCGAATGCCACAACCAAGGAGGCAGAAAAGGGAAAGACGAAGGGGAAGTTCACTGTGCCCGTCACCAACACATCGTCTCCATACCACCTCACACGCACAGACTCTCTCAGCAACCTGCGCCTGCAGTACTCTCTCGCATCTTCCGTGGGCTACTCCACCCCTCACTCGGTATCCTACCGCCCCCCTCCGGCGTCGCGCCTGCAGGCACAGACAGGCGTGCACTCTGAGCTGGACTTGATCGGCAGGAGTGACTATGAGGCGGAGTTCGGTGTGGACAGGAGCAAGGCGAAGAAGCAGATCCCGTCTGTGTATGCGTGTGCGTCGAAGGGGGCGGACGAGTCTTATATGGAATATCTGAAGGAGGAGCGTGCGTTTATGGACGAGAACAAGGGAAGGATGAGCGATGAGGAGATGCTGGCGGCTCTTTATGAGAAGTATGTTGTGCTGTACTGTGCTGTTTTATGTTGTGTTGTGTGTAGATATGTGTATGTGTATGTATGTGTGTGCGTGTTTGTGTTGTGTTGTATCGTGTTGTGTGTGAGTAAGCGTGCGTGTGTTTGTATAAATCTGTGTTTGTTCATTAGTTTGTGTTGTGTGTGTAGATGTTTTTATTGTGTTGTGTGTGTACGTGTGTGTGTATTTATTTAATTTTGTGTTTATTGACCTCACTGTTGCTCTCTCGTGTGTAGGATGATTACTGCGGTACAGATTGCTGATGATGCCCAGCGATTGAAGGAAGAGAAGGAAGAGGCAGAAAAAAGTCTGCAGAAAAATAAGAAGAAGAAAAAGTGAGCTTGTGATAAGATAAAGAAAGTGGAATAGTTTTTTTTAAACTTTTCTTTATTTTATTTTGATTTGTATTTATGTTCATTTTTGCCTGATATTTGTTTTTTAATTTGTTATTCATGTAGATATTTTTATTTAAAGAATTATTTCATGATGCTATTGGAG
>BNWK01000256.1 GCA_025998775.1 Alphaproteobacteria bacterium
CGAGTTTTTCTTTCAACTCTTTTGCATGACTTGTTAGTTTCGCAATTTGGTCATGTAGATCCATGAGATCGTACACGTCCAACGCGCTAATTTCCTTTGCGCTTAAAGTTTCCAGTACTGCTAAATTTTTCATATTTACTCCACTATAAAATAATGCCAAAAATTGATCTTCAGAATTGTTACGCTGGTTCGCCAAAAGAGAAATGCGTTTCAAGTCTCGATACAAAACGCCGCGCGATTTACCAACGATTTTTGATGTCTCCGTGATGGAATGATTGGTCAGTAATTTGCAGAGCATTTTGTATTGGCTCGGCAAATGATCCATCAACCAATTAAGGTCGGTGCAATGGCTTCTCGTCGCGTTTTCATCAAAGTTATCGTTCTCGGCGTATTCCTTAAAACCGACAAATGGCCCGCGTTTCGCACATGAAAAAGATCGCAATAAATTTGCTGCGCATCGTGCCAACACTTTTCTGATGTAATGCTCAAATTCACCAAGCCTTTCATCAAAATTATGTAGACACCTTTATGGCTTCGCACATCAACTCCTGCTCTATGTCCTCAATTTCCATGGAGCGAAGTATGTTTGTGCGCTTTAGATTTCTTGCGAAAATCCGCACGTTCGAAACTACTCTTTCGTCTATGCCGTCATATCGATTCATTCGATTCAATCCTAAAACCGATACCAGTATCAGATAGATGCAGATGAAGCTCCATGACGTTCGAAAACTTTCACGTGACGTTTGTGAGGAAATGCCCATTGAAAAATAAAGGTTTTTTAATTTCGGTGAACATCAAAAAGTTTCTGATGAACATCATAAAAAACCTCTTAAAATTAGGGTGGTTTTTTCTCCCAGGAGATAGCCACCAGAGGATGTGCATTTGATAACTTCGTTGCATACGATTTCTCCGTGTTTTTCGACGATACTTTTTCTTATGCGGCGAATGATTTGCTTGATCTGATCTTCGCTGAAGGTTTTTTGTTCATTTTCTTCTCTTTTTTCTAATTCATCTGCTATTTGATGCCACTTCAATCCAACCTTTTTGCGATCCAATGCAGCATCTATTTTATTTTTTAATAACATTTTGAAGACAAAAAACTGTAAATCAGCGTCTTTTCTTATGGTTTTAGCCTTATTAATATGTATTCCATCGCCTTCAACTGAAATGAACTGGTATCCATCTTTTTGTTTTTCAATTTCCCGTTCTCGCTTTTTGATTTCCTCCTCATGCTTCTGTAATTCTTGCTCTCGTTTTTCAACATTTTGCGTTTCTTCGTCTGCATCTATTCCATCACAGATGGCAAGCAATGCCTTTTTAACCCACAAAATCGTGGGAGTTTTATTATTTTTTTTACTGATAAGCGGCGGGATTCTTAGCATGTTTTCGCTCCGAATATAAAAAGAACAAAAAGGACAACAGAACATTTAGCGTAAATTAACTAAAGATTAATAAAATTATAGAGTGATTGCTGTTGTGATTGGCGCAGAAAATTATAGTTTTTTCATAAAATATGCGAACAAAAGTTCTTTGAAACTCAAATGCATATATATAAGAGGTTGGTGATTATGAATGTGCTTGCGTTAGATCTTGGAAGCAAAACAGGCTTCGCTTTTTTAAAAGGTGATCGCGTTATAAGTGGCACCAAGAAATTGCAACACAATAAGAATGCATTTGGCTTGCGTTTCCTAGACTTTCGTCATTGGCTGATTCAGATCATTCAGGAGCACAATATTAATGAAGTATATTTCGAAAGAGTGCATCGCCATCTTGGAACGGAGGCTGGACATGTTTATGGCGGATTTATGTACATGCTTGCTGCTGTGTGCGAGGAGCTTGCAGTCAAATGCACCGGGATTCCGGTTGGTACGATCAAAAAGTTTGCGACCGGAAAAGGCAATGCAAGCAAGGAAGAAATGATCGCGTTTGCAAAATCGCAA
>BNWK01000257.1 GCA_025998775.1 Alphaproteobacteria bacterium
TGTCTAATTCTTCAAACATGCTCAAAAATATTTCCCCCATCTTTCTGTAAGAAGGCTTCTTGTTCCTCTTTTCCCGTCTTTCATCATTTTGTTTCACTTTTATAAGTTTTTATTTAATATTTCTTCATTTTTCGATAGTCTTACTGTCATTTCACTTTTTTGACAAAATTTGTTACTTTTTTTTTGTTTCTTGTTACGGCAAGTTCTTGATACTGGGAGAGAGTCATGCTGTTTCTTTTGTGGGATTAGATCACCCCCGCGGGGGGCCCGGAAATGTATGTTTTAAATTTTTTTAAAAGGGGGTAGGGATGGAGAAATTTTCAAAATTTACCCTACAATATAATTTTGTCCCCCCTATTTTAATTAATTAGAACAAACAATTTAATTCTCAGGATTTGGATCAAAAAGAGTATTTTCTTTTTTGTGTTTTTACTTTCACCACCAAACTTCTCTATCTTGAACTCCTCGGATTAACAGAGAAAAAAATTTTTAAAGCTTTAGCTGCAAGAAATAACGAGAAATTTCGGTGAATACTTTCAAATCGGCTATGGATGTTGAAGAGGAATTGCCAGTTCTGGAAACTCTTGTGCAAAAAGGCTTGACAACTGGTCTTTCTGATGATTCTCTCCACGACTTGCTTCTATACATCATCAGAGACTATGAAAAACATTGTATGTGTCTTTTTTTCTACAATTAACAGTGTGTATTAGCGACAAGTGTAAACATTGGGTATATTCATGCTCTTATTCCTCATACCATGGTGAGGGCTGTCACCATCATTGAAGTTTGTGGGAATTTGTCTTCCTTGCCTTTCGAGCTCAGAAGAGAATTTTTGAAATGGATAATCCTAATCATGGACTACATTGAGGATTTTAGGTTAGTTAGGCTGATCTATGAGTCCTTTTTCAGATGCTTAGAATACCAAATTTTAAGGTTTTTCATTGATAATAACATGCTTTTTTCTTTTTTTTTTTTTGTTTTGTTTTCAGACCATATGCCTGCTTTATTTTATACGTCATCACAAAAAAAACAGATGCACAACCGCATCGTTTCAAAAAATTGTATGATTACTTATTTATTTGTATATAATGCTTGGTAGAAATCAGTACTTTGATCAGAATTGGGATGACGTGAGCTTGCATGCGCTTTATCATCTATACTCGTTGTTCATAAATGGATTGCCTTCATCATTGTTTATGAGGCAGGATCTACGAAAGGCACTGCCATTTAAGGTTTATTTTAACTTAAAAATCAATGTTTTTCTTTGCTTAATTTTGCAGTGTCCCGATGATCGTTGGTATGATTCCATCGTTAGAATTCACCGAAGCGGTGAAGGAGCTTCTTTCAGATCACCTCTTCCATTTCCATCCTCAGCACTGTTCACACTACCCCTTGGTAATATAGTTTCTTCTTCTTCACCTTACGTCTATGTTAGAGAGATGGTGCCCTCAGCCACTGGAAGAGGAGTAGTGAAGAATAAAAACGGAATTGAATTGGAAACCTACACGCTATCTTTCCCTTCCCGTCGCTCTTCTCGTCCCTCTGGTTCCTCTTCTTCCTCGGCCTTTTCTTCATCATCTTCCTCTTCCGCTTCTTCTTCTTTTTCCTCCTTTTCTGCTTCTGCTTCTTCTTCTTCTTCTTCTTCTTCTTCTTCTTTTTCTTCTTCTTCTTCCTCCTCCTCCTCCTCTTCTTCTGCGCTTCCGCCCGTCTCCACCTCGCCCTCCCGCCTCTCACAGCAGAGCCAGAACAGTCGTGACTCCACGCAGTCGCAGTCTCTCATGCTCGGCTCACCGCTGGCATTCCAGCCCGCACAGGGCGAGGCCGGCTCAGGCTCAGGCTTCGGCTATCTTCCCGCGTCTGGCGGCTCTGCGGGTGCAGGCGCAGGTGCAGGTGCTGGCGTGGGTGCTGGTGCGGGGAGTGGAGGAG
>BNWK01000258.1 GCA_025998775.1 Alphaproteobacteria bacterium
TGACAGTGGTTGCCTGTCGTTTCGCATTCGCATGCAGTGTGGTGTGGTTGGTCCTGCTGCTGAAACCATAGCATGTACCAATGTATAGTGCAGACTCGGGAACAATATGGAACGCGAAAGTAGACCCACTGAAAGTGACAGTATGAATCAGAAAAAGTGTTTAAACAAAACAATTTATCTTCATCAATTCGGTGCTGCAACAGCTTACGCCAGTTCACAAATGTGACAGGAGGAAGGGTATACGAACACGCTTGAATAAAGTGTGGTATGGCCAGTTCACAATAGGCGGGGTAACTGAGTCAAAGGAAGAATATGTCTGTTTCGCAAACAACCATACCAATTATATATCTTAAAGCGGCGCACAATAAAACAAGTACGGAATTATGAATGTGTTCTATAACCGAGGATGTATTTCCAAAGGAGAATTTACCAGTCGCTTTCACACACACACAAACGGAGGAGACATTGACGAGTGTGCACAAGGTGTTTAAACTGAGTACTGAAATGAAATGAAATACTGAAATGATAAAAAACTTGTGAGTAGCATGTTGAAGTGCATGGGTGAGAATGTGAAACGGCACTGGTGCGGCCATGTCTAGCATTATCCCAGTGAGCCAGTATACACTAAGAAGTGCGTGCCAAAGACACAAATAAATAAACAGCACTATATGAAAGAAATATCATAGAAACAGTGGAGTTTAGGTTAAATTAAAACATCAACCAGAAATTTCTATTTTAAATTCATTTCGGATTTCAAAACACGCATCCAAAAAATCCTAAGTTACTAAGTTATCCGTCTTGAAAAAGTAGGTGGGTCGAACTTATGTTTCTTGTTTGCGTGAAAAGAATATTTATTTCACTCATGATGTTTGCCATTTAGAATCCTTGTGCTTTTGTTCGCAGAATTGATTTAGTTTGTTTGTGATTTATCCCTCATTTTTTCATTTGAATGAGCACTCCTGCATTTGTCGGGTTCGAAACAATGGAAATTCCGGCTGCCACACCCACCCCGATTGGTATTTGGGCCTCACTACCAGCCCTTCAATAGACTCATGCTCGATTTACTTATTGTTTGAGCGGATTTGCGTATAAGTCTGTGGATGGTTTGGCTTTGAGATCCAATGACACAGTTTTAAAAGTGTCAGTGCCCTCGTACTGCCTGTGTTGTTTGCTATTTACTACCCTCCCTACCCTCGTCATCTTCTCCACCCTCCTCACCATTTCCGTCCTGTACAGTTGTCCTTTGCAAGCTGTTCTCCTGCCTTCTCCTTCGTGAGCTGCGCGTACCATTCTCGTTCACCTTTTCCTTGTCCTTAGTGTACTCCTCCTCATCATTTAACCTATCCGTGGCCTTATCAGGCTCAGCTCCCCCAAAATTTCCTCATTTTCACACCACCTTCATCCCTCTCGCCCTCCTTGCGACACCCCTGTCACCAATCTCGTATTGCACATGTTTTTTATTTCTTCCCCGCCCTTGTCTACTTTTTTCTTTTTCATTATCGTCGTTCTGTACAGGCCGTACCTCTTCACCTTCTGTGCTATACTACCCCTACGTCTGCCTTTCGCCTCTCACAACTGCCGTCTTACATGTGCTCGCTCCCATCTGCAGCACATCCTCCGCCGGTCCAATCGTCATCCGCAAAGACATACTCCATATTAGTGGACCTCAGATACTCCCGTCCAGTCTAGTTCTATCTCAGCCGCCGTCGCTTTCTCCGTCGCTTTCGCCGTCGCCTTTGCCGTTGCTTTCTCCGTCGCTTTATCCGTCGCTTTCATGCATTTGTGTTTGTGTGTGTATGTGTGTGTGTGTGTGTGTCTGTGTGTGCACGTGTGTGTGTGTGTGTGTGTTAGTGTGGGCAATATGTATGTGTGTATGTGTGCGTGTGTGTGTGCGTTTGTTGATACGTGTATGTGTGTGTGTT
>BNWK01000259.1 GCA_025998775.1 Alphaproteobacteria bacterium
AGTGTTCTTCTTCAATGTGCCAGTGACTGATACTGGGGAGACAGAGGCAGAGCCGGAAGCAAGGGGCGCTGACACAGACACAGGCACAGGCACAGGCACAGACGCTGAGGGGGTAACAGAGTCAAAGGCCGGGGAAGAGGAGTTTGTGGGGGAATATGCAGAAGAGGAGGAGGAGGAGAAGGAGGAGGAGGCCGTGATGGTGATGAAGAGGAACATGAGGAACTCTTCAACCGGGGAAGGGCTCTGACGAAGCAGGAGATGTTGCTGGCTCCTCTCGAGGAGATCTCGCAGCGACTCTGCTCATCCCAGACTAGAAAGTCTCTGAAGGCCGGGGGAATTTCAGGTGGTGGAGGATTTGCTGCGGAAGTTGGAGACAGAAACTCTTTTGGGAGAGGCGTATGGTCTGCTGATGGAGCTGCTGGTGTAGGTGTAGGTGTAGGTGTGGGGGAAGGAGCTGGCGTTTATTCGCCGGAGGTATGCGACTTGCTGGATGCGTGTTTGACTACTGTCTACATTCTGGTGGAGACAAGGTTCAATACCCTCCATGCAGGTTTTTTATTTTTTTCTCATATTTTTTTTTTTTTCTGCTGATAACGTATAGGTTGGAATACGATATTCCGGATCCTGAAGAATGTATCCTTCATCGGGATGGAACTTATCAACACACCTGCTCCTGAACCAAGTTTGCCGGCTGGTCTGAGTTACCCGCGTCTATTGCGTATAAAACTGAATGGATTTTACCTTCTCGAGAGAATACACTTGAAGTTCGTTCAATATTACATCATGTACGGGGTGAAGGAGTGCATTTCTGCACTCACAGCATACACGAATAATCTGTTTTTTTTTGTTTATTTCTTTTTCTTGTTCGTGCCATTCTTTTTTCTTTATGATTTTTTCTTTTTATTGCTTTTTTTGAAACTTAGGCCTGATCATTTAAAAATGAGAGTTCTTGATTGTTTTGAGGGTGTGCCCATTTTTCGTTCTTTTTTATTGGTGTGAATGCCCACTTATACTCTTTCTTTCTATTGTCTTTTTCTTGTTCTGCCCACTTGATTTTGTTTCGTACACTCAATAAATGTAAAGGGATCATCAAGATTCTGGACGGGACGTCTCCAGTGTACTCATGCCTCGACGCCCCTGTACAGACCCATCCTGGGGATGGTTGGGGTGGGGAGAGAGAAAGAGAGGTGGAGAAGGGGAAGGGGAAAGGAAAGAAAGACACGGAAATGGAAAGAGACGGTGCTAGTGGATCGAATAAGGAGAAGCAGAAAGAGAAGCAGAAAGAGAAAAAGGAAAAGGAAAGGAAAGAAGGGAATGGAGAGGGCGACAGCACGAGACTAGACTCTGGAGAGAAAAAAGAGGAAGGTCTGTGTGAGATTTTAGTTGATGGGGGAATGGACGAAGCAGCAAACAGGCAGAGGCTTTTTAAGTATGTGAGTGCATCTGTGGATTTGTCTTACAAAACTTGTGTGACCATCTCTCTAAGTGGATTCTTCTCTTTTATTCATTTTCTTTTTTTTTTTGTTTTCTCCCAAAATCTTTACAGGCCCGTTTCCGACGCCCTTTTGCGGCATCTCTATGTGCACACCCACGTTGACACGTGCCCTGACAACACCCACGACGGGAGTGCAGCACCAGCACCCAGCCTGCCCCCAGACCTTGCCCCAACACTCCCCCAGCCAGAAACCCTCACGGCACCTGCACCTGTACTTGTACGGGGTGCGTCTCTCACCACTGCTGCTCCTGCCCCTGCTCCTGCTCCTACTCCTGCCCCTGCCCCTGGGCTGTCACTGTCGCCCTCTGCACATCCACATCCACCAGGAGGACCCGGCACTCTCACGAGTCTGAGCCTGTCTCCCGTTGTGATTGACAGTGCCTGTCCTGCCGCAGCCCAAGCCCGTCAAGAAGTAGGGGATGA
>BNWK01000260.1 GCA_025998775.1 Alphaproteobacteria bacterium
ATCTTAAGCTGGACAATTCTACTTTTGGTACTGGTGGCGCCTATCCCGCGATTATGGCAAGACATCAGGGATATCCGATGGGAATGAATGCTCATCAGAACATTCCAAGCAACTTCAGAATTTCAGAGAGACTTAAAACTAGAAACCCTGCACCAGCAGACCCTAAAAAGTAAGCAAACCTCTTAAAAATATATATTTTTTTTTCCTCTCTTACACTCGCATTTTACTCAATGTGTGTTGTATATTAGGTTTTACCCTGTCCAGCGTTTCCTTTACGAGCTGCTGTGCTGCAGGTAGGTCCCGCTTTACGTATGCATCTTCAACTCTCTGCATCACGTTCGTTGCTCCCGTTGTAAAATCTTCAACTTTCTTATTTCCGCCTGTAGATCTTCCTTGTTCTTTTGTATCTGTTCAATGTTTCTTTTTATATTTGTGACTTCTTGTTGTAGGTTTTTGATGTTTTGCTTTTCTTCTTCAATATCAGTGTTCTTCTCGTTAATATATTCCTGCAGTTTTGTGTTGGTTGCTTCTGATAACTTTCTTATGTCTCTGGTTAGTGTAGTAACAGACTCAGTGGTCAGGTACTTACTTAAAGACGAAGTTATCATAGACTGGATCTCTTCTTTCGGGACGCCCTCAATTTTTGCCTTTTTTACCTTCTTCAGTGTTTCCAGTTCTTTTTTCATATCTGTAATGCTTTTTTGACATATATCAATACCTTTCATCCTCTGTTCTATCTCATGATTTTCACTATCCTGAGCCTTTTTGAAATCGAGGAGGTCTTCAACCTTTTTAATCAGACCATCTTGTCCGCTTACACGCGTCATTAACTGTTCCATCTTTACGTCAAAAAACTGCAACTCTTTTTGCCTCACTTACCTCCAACGCATTAACCTTAGCGTCTATCTTATTCTGTATAGTGTTTGCTGCTTGTATTTCATTGTTAAGCCTTTCTACTGCACCTGCGAGTTCATCTTCAAGTTCTTTTTTGACTTTTTTCAAGCTATTGATGTCTCTTATTAGGCTTTCAATTTCATGACTTTTATTGTCAACTTCCATCCGGAGTTTCATTTGCCTAACTTCATCAACTGCACTAGCAACTTTTGCTTCACTCTGTACGTCTGCTAATCTCCGTTCTTGAATCATTTCTTTTGTCTTTTCATCTACTTCCCTTGTCTTCTTATCCATTTCTATCATGCTCTCTTTTATTTTCTTATTGATAGCCTCTATGTCTATCTCCAACTTCTTAGTCTGTGCTATTGTGTCCTTTCCTTTACCTTTCCCTTTAATTAGCCTTTTCCCGTCTTCTACTAAATTGTCAACGTCCTCCTCTACTTCCTTTCCTTTTCCTCCGATTCTCACCTTTCTTTTCGTTTTACCCGAAAAAATGCTGTCCTTTCGATCCTTTAGTTCAAAGAGTTCCTGGGGCATTTCCAAGGCTCCCCCATCTTCTGTTGGTAAATTTAGGTTATGTAGTATCTCTATAATTTCGTCATCAATTTTCTCATACTCATCTAAGTCCTCATCACTAGGCTTGTCCTCGCCTTTATCATTTAAGGTAAGGCCCACAACGTTTCTAAAGTCCTTCGTTTTGAATCCACTTGGTATCACCACGGGACTTGGGTTGACGTTTTCGTTGACACCTGGATTGGCAACTGCACCTGCTGTTTGTCTCTCCATATCCCTTTGTCTTTTCTTAGCTTGTTTTCTGTCATTTCTCATTTGTATTGTCCCATCGTACTCATTACTAAGTCCAGGTATGAGTTCTGTCACCTTTATGTTTTGAAGGGGTCTTCCGTGTGGGTTATAGTGGAGAAGCTTGCACAGACGGTCAATAACATCGTTTTTCGTGGGACGTTGGTTGGCAATGTGAAGGGTATTTCAGCGGGGTCGAATGGACGGGGCAAA
>BNWK01000261.1 GCA_025998775.1 Alphaproteobacteria bacterium
ATAAGTGTGTGTATGTGTGTATGTGTGTGTGTGTGTGTGTGTGTGTGTTTGTGTGTGTGTGTGTGTGTGTGTATTTGTGTGTGTGTGTGTGATGTGGATGTTGGTGTGGATGTGGATGTGGATGTGGATGAAGATGGGGATGTGGATGTGGATGGAGTTTGGTTTTTTGTCGGTTTCTCTTATCTCGTGCTTTGTCTCATGTCTGTTATGTATGCATCCGTATTCACACATACACACACGGACACACAATCACTCACTCACTGACTCACTCATTCCGCGTTTAGCTATATCTTAATCCATCTTTCCCCCCCTCTCCTCCTCCTCTCTTTCTCCTTTCACATCTTCTTCCCTCCCCCTCTCTTCCTCCTTTTCTTTGCATTGTTCTGCAATATTATGATCTGCACTGTTTCCATCCTCTGAAAGCCACCTTTGCCTCAGCCACCACCGTCTGGAAGGTTCTCTCTCAGCTCACAGAAGTGACCACTACTGCGGCTTTTCTCCTGCTACAATCTGGGCCGCTGCCCCTTCCCGCTGATGAGATAGTGCACACGTTTACTATCTGAGCACGAAGTCATCTGAATAGAAAGTGTCAGTGAAGGATTCATTACCCATTACTTAGTCTACTCTCCTCTCTCTGCATCCCCTCTCCCAGCAACCTTCGTATTCGTCTTTCGTCACAATAGGGGGAAATCACCAAACACTTATCGCATTTTCCACTTCCGTACCCCAATCTACGCTTCAAATCTAAACTGCTTATGCTTTTGCACTCCTTGTCCCTACATATCTTATCCCTAGACTTCCCACCCCTGCACTCTTTACCCTTGTATTCGTTGCTCATCATACGCGTCCCGCCCATGCACTTCTTTGCCATTTCCTTCGCACTTATCATCTTTGTATACACCGTTCGCACTCTCCCGACGGTCTCCCTCCTTATTCAGTTTTAATCTCACCTTCATCCTACGGATTTTCTTCGCCTTTGCTTCCCACTCAAACTCTACGTACGCCGCTCCCAATGCCTCCTCCCCACCCCTGTGTTATACCTCTGCATGGGACAGTCTATTCTTCTGTCATGTCATATCCTTCATACCTGCGCATGGGACAGTCTGTTGTTCTGTCGTGTCATATCCTTCGTACCTGTGCATAGGACAGTCTGTTGTTTTGTTGTGCCATCCTTTCGAACAAATCACCTACATTTGGATGCAACTGACTCACTGTCCTCAACAGATGCTAGAACTTCTTCTTTATTCCGCGTCACGGTTTTGCTTCTTTCTTTTCTTCCTTCCTCCTTTTGTACGTTACCTTTTCTGCTCAAGGCCAACTGGGACACTTTCCGAGTGGTGTTCTGTATACATCACTGCCTGCAGGACACTGCTCAGATGGTCTCCTCTTGTGTGGTGAGCGGATGGTTGTATAAAAGGACTTCCTGCCTTTGATCATCCTTCTATTGCTCGACCTTTCGCTTTCTTCATCTTCGGTGATGTTTAAAAAGTGATTTAAAAATTTGTGATAGGTTTCACACTTCAAACTTTGTTCCTTTCTGTCTCTCTTTTTCGTCACTTACTCGTTGACCTACCTTATTACTCAAATTGCATTTTAGGCCTCCTCCACACACCGTACACACGACGATGTAAAAGAAGGAGGAAGGGAGGGAAGAAGAAGGAGGGGAAGAAATAAGAGTGAAGAGAAGAAAAAGGAAAAAGTGGTGATGTTTGTGTGAGTATGTGTATGTGCTTGTATGTATGTTTGTTAGTGTGTATGCATGAACCAGTGAGTGTGTATGTATGTACGAGTGTGTTTATGTGTTAACGTATGTATGTATGTGTGTGTGTGTGTGTGTGTGTGTGTTTGTGTGTGTGTGTGTGTGTGTGTGTATTTGTGTGTGTGTGTGTGATGTGGATGTTGG
>BNWK01000262.1 GCA_025998775.1 Alphaproteobacteria bacterium
AAAGACACAATTCAAAGATTTCAAGACTTTGTAAAGAAGCCATACGGAATTGAATACCCGGGATAAAGCGTAAGTAAAGGTTCGTCTGATTATTTTTATGTCATTCAAAAATGGTCGGTATATTCAACAAAATCAAGAGTGCATACAACTGGGTCAAGGAAAATGGAAAGAAAAAGATAATGCCAATCGTGGGGAAACTCGGTGATTTAGTTCAAAACGATATGGTACAAGGAATTCTCAAAGTGGGAGCAGCACAATTCGGAATGGGTGATCTACTAGAAAAAGCAAACAAAATGGCTAAAATTGCGAGTTCAGCAAGGGATTCATACGAGGCAGACCCAAATAAGTCCATTTTTGATATCGTTAAAGACCAAGCAGGCAATCTCGGTGATCTCGGAATTAAAGGCCTTAACAGAGATTTAATCACTAAAATAGCAGATAAAGCACAGGCAACAACGAATACCATAAATAATTTTCAAGAAAAGGGATTCAATAAAGATACAGTAATGGGTGCTTACGACACCTATAAACTAATCACAAAGAAAGACACACTCACAGATAAAATGAAAAGTAGAATAGAAGACGCTGAAAAAAAAAGAATAAACACTAAAAAAAAAACACAGTATTTCCAAAAAAAAAAAAACGGATCTACTTGTTCACTAACTCAACACATCCTCCGTTCAAACAAGCATGATTCGCATTCTTCACACATACCTTCATAGGTTTACCATCCTTATCCCAGATTTCGATGAAGGTTAATTTGTCAACATCCAGCCTCCCACCGGCGATTTGTATCTTAGAGTCCTCCTCGTCTGAGAATTCGTGGCACGGAGTTGCGAATTTTTTGGCTGCTGCTTTCTCTTCCACAGAGGCACGCTCCGAACTGCTAAAACTAATTCTTGGAACGTCTTTGGGTAGTTGTGATGCAGGTGGGATAGGTGGTCCGTCCCAAGCAGAAGCAGGTGAGGATGGAGAAGAAGAGGAAGAGGAAGAGGAAGAGGAAGAGGAAGAGACAAGTTTGATATGCTTGTTGCCTGTGATCGGAGCAACTGAAGTGTTTGGTGCAGGAGGAACGGGAGATGAATCGAGGAGGATGGATGCTGGAGGAGGAGGAGGCAGTTGTGTCTTCTTTTTTTTCTCTTCTTCCTCATCCTCTTCAATCTTAGGTCTCTTGTTCTTTTTCCTCGACTCTTCTTCAGACAGTACTTCATCACCACCTGCTTCACGCCTGTACTTCTTTTTCTTATTATTGTCTCCATCTTCCGAATCCAATTCTCCCTCCTCCAACTCACCATTATCATTCTCCTTGAACATTCGCACGAGGTTTGATTCTTCTTTTTTCTTCTTGCGCTTCCTTTCTTCTTCCTCTTCTTCCTCCTCCTTGGGTTTTCACGAAGGGGGAGCGATGGGTCCCCAATCGCTCCCCCCTCTGGTCTTCACATTCCAGAATCGACCTCCCAGTCCACAAGTAAACCAGTGGCAGGAAGAACCGGTCACGGAAGAACAAACGGAGGAGGAACAGGACTGGTTCAACTTGGAAGAAGCCATGGAGGAACAGGTGGACATGGCAGAGCAGGAGATGGAGTCGGACACAGCCCAAGAGATGGAGTCGGACACAGCCCGGGGTGTAAGGAGTCAACTACAGGATCTTCCAACTCAGGAGGTCATGGCAGATCAAAGGAGGAACTCAAACACGGGAGGAACTCAGACATGGAACAGGAATCTGAGGGGGACCACAGGCGGAGTCGGTGTAAGAATTCAGGAAGGGATCAGGTACGACACAGTGATCGGCACAACGAACGGGAGCGAGAACATGAGGAGGATACGGGTCGGAGATCTGAGCGATACAGGGTTAGGGAGCAGGAGCCAGTCCGGAACCAGGAGCGGCATAGGAGTCGGAG
>BNWK01000263.1 GCA_025998775.1 Alphaproteobacteria bacterium
TTCGAGAGACTACCGTTGGATTTCCCAATCAAAATGTCGTCGCTCAGGGGTATGTTTTTCCAGCGGATATTAATGTAAATGGAACTCACACTCGTGTTTTATTTGGGGATGCAACGTCACGTTGCCCAATTTGGCTGGAAGCGAACGTTGAATATGCAATAGTAATTCTCACCGATGATCCAGAAACGTCTGTCGCTGTGGTTGAATTGGGAAAATACGACTCAATTCATAATACGTGGATTGCAAAACAGGCGTATCAAGTTGGAGTCCTTTTATCATCGAGTAATGCGAGTACTTGGACAGCGCATCAGGAGTTGGATCTCTCGTTTAGGTTGTTGGCTTGCAAGTTTACGGAAACTGAAAATCAGATAAATCTTGGAACAATTACAGCTCATGAAAATACGGATTTGCTTACTCTTGCGAATATTGAACGCGTTTCATCCGAAACAGATGTCGAATTTATATATACTGATTCAGACGGAAAAATCAACACTCTTGCAGAAGACATGCCTGTGCAACTCAAGGAAAAAATCGATGGCACAATTTCAGTAAAAGCTAAGCTAAAAGGAACACAAACGCAATCTCCAGTTATATACCAGGGCGTGCAGACTGTTTTGGGCACCATCGATGAAACCGGTGACTATGTTACACGCGCAATTACTGCCGGAACGAACGTGAAAGTTTCTGTTACATACGAAAGTTTTACACCTGGAAACTCCAGCGTAAAAGTGTACTTGCAAAACACGGACACAACCTGGACGCTAGTCGATTTGAATACTGGGACTCCGGTTGGTGATTCATGGGAAGAGCGCAATCACGTGGCCGAAAATTTCAGTGGCGCAACAACGCGAGTGAAATTGGTTTTGGAAGGCAATGTTTTATACAGGCCAAAAGTCCGAAATTTGAAAGTAATTGTGGTGTAGTTAATGATAGATAATCGTACGACACACAAAAATTATACACTGCCACATCCGCTGAACATTGCGTCTCAGGATGTTGTGAGAATGCGCGAAGCATACATCGCCATTGATGCGGACATGGCAAAGGTTGATGCAATTTGTACGCGAATGAGCGATACGTTTGATCGGGAAAAGTTCGAGAAATTTTTAGGCTTATGGAAATAAAAGTAGGGAGTAAAAAATGAGCGTTACTGAAGAAACTTTAAATGCCATTCATTCCAGGTTGCAATCGCTGTCTCAAGAAGCAACTCCGGAGCAAGTCGCGTATTTAGCAAAGGCGTTCGAAGCCGTGGCAAGCAACGGAAAAATGATCGACATAGTCAATTTGACCGATCAAAAACTAGATGAGATGTTAGCAAAGACCAACGAGCATTTGACGGCGCTGTCGGTTCATAATGAGACATTTATCGTTGACTTGGGAAGCCTGAAAGATGAGGCGTGTGACGCAATTGCAACAGTTACAAATGAGAATCTACTGTCCATAATCAATTTGGTTGAGTCTAGAAGGCCAGAGCTTGCAGCGCTCACCGAACAATTTGCAACCGTGAACGATGTACCAGCCGGATCCTCAATTTTGAAGGAAATAACAAAAGAAGGAAACAGAGTAAAATTTGTGCAGGATGGTGCATTGCCATTTGTTTTCGGTATTTTATCACGCTACAACGATTACAGTTACGGAGTCGGCAGTTTTACAACGGAATTGGGAACGCTTGGCTCTGTCAGCGCAGCCAATGAAATGCTGAAACTTCTGGCTGGAACCCACGGATACACGACTGAATACGCAGGATTCTACAAGGAGCCGAGTTTGTGCTTTTTGCAGGGATCAATGGGAAATTTTATTCAAAGAGAAATGTACCTGAAATATCAGAGTAGTTCGAACATGTACGTATATCCATATGCCGCACTTGGTGTATTTTTTATAAAAAACACAACTGATC
>BNWK01000264.1 GCA_025998775.1 Alphaproteobacteria bacterium
GCGTTCAACAACTCAGAAATTGTTTTTATTGGACAGTGAGTGATGATGATTTGAAAAATGCTCGCTTGGGTGTGGAATCCCAATCTTTTTGGGAATGGTGGTCCCTATGACCATCTTAGAGGTTTGGATTTTCCAGTTTTGTTCACACCTTACCTATTTTACTGACTAGCATCCTCAACCTCCAGGCTGTACAATATGCTCAATCTTGGACTTTTAACATTGGGATTGTTTTTCTGTGGTTAAAATATCCCATTCTTGCTTGTTGAACTACAGAACATTTGATACTTTAATGTTTTGCTTTATATTGATTCATCATGTTTTTCTCATGTTTGTCGACCTTTCTATTTGACAGGGTCAAAAGTTTTTGTTGATTTTTTCATCACTTGCAAAACATTTTGTGAGAATTGATGTGAGAAATGATTTTTATTATGTTGTGGAATTAATAACACCAAAAAAACTTGAAGAGACAGATTAGAGTGCTTTTGATGTGTCATAAGTCATGGCTGGCATTTTGTACAAGTCAATATTCGGATGAAAAAAGACATTGTAGCTGCTTTTGTGTGGATGATCCAAGTGGCAGAGAGATGGACTTATTCACTGATCAGCCCAAACAGGCCACTTTCATACGGTTTAGTCTACTTATATATCATGCAACAATTATTATTTGATAGCAAATTTGAATCGATTTGATGAATGTCGAAAAAAAATAGCCTCTGAACTTCAGCCATGACTGTTATGTATGATGCTTGTCTTCTCGATCTTCTTATGCTCAGTGTTCATTCCGTATTCTCACACCTCTTCCACTGTGTCTGTTGTTGTTGTTCTTTCCTTCCATCCACCACACATCACGACATTCTTCTCTGTTCAATGTTCTGTTGCCTTGATTTCTAGCACACTGTTTTCTGCTCTTTTCTGTGTTGTGTGTTTTTGTATCTGCCTACAGCTCGACGCGCCATCGATATTCTGACTTGTTTGAGAGTGTTTGATGATAGGCTTGTGTCATCTGCGTGTGTTGAGAGCGTTTGTGTAGGGGGATAGGGTGCTAAATGATAGAGGTTTTTTGTATAGGAAAAATTTTTTTCTTGTTTTTGTTCACTTCTTCTTGAAATAAGTTTGTATGTACATATTTAAGTTTCTTTTGCATCTTCCAAACTGTATCTCCATCCATTTAGTGATATTGTTGTCGTTTCTCTTGTTTCTCTCCCCTTTTCTCCTCCATAGCCCTTCCTTCTCTTTCTACGCCCCCTGTCTCCCTCCCCCGTTACGCACCCGACTCCTTACGCGTCGTACAGAACAGAACAACACGCCAGTAATGTCAGACGAGAGTGCAATCGACCTGTCCATCATGCCTGCCTGCGAGAGGGGTCGTGTCTTCCGAGTGCCCACACACTACATAGGCTGAACACAGAGCGGGTATCAGGGATTCAGCAGGGAGTGGAGGGGTGGGTGCAGTTGAAGGAGCGGAGGATGACAATTGTGTGGATAATAATCAGAGGCCGAGTGGGTGGCAGCACAGGCGGGGGGAAGGAGGGCAGCATATCTCTTGTTTTTCTCCCCTCTCCCTCTTCTCTTCCTTTCTTTTCCTTTCCAGGTCCCCTGTGACTCTTCCCGGTTGTGCACCAGAGTCGTGGAGCATCGTGCCGTACTGAGACCCCGCGAGTGTGCGAGAAGTGCCGTGTCTACGGGGAGACTGCAAAAGGCACAGCAGCAACAGGACGGGTAGGTTGTGTGTATAGTTGAAAGAGTGGGTAGACGATGCACTCCATCGCCTGGACGGCTGGCAGCAAGGGCGGGGGGAAGGAGGGCAGCATTGCGGATGGGCGTGTGCCGTCCTTTGACTGCAGGCGCCGCTGCTCTCCCCCCTAGTGGCTCGTGCATGCTCCCCGTGCCGG
>BNWK01000265.1 GCA_025998775.1 Alphaproteobacteria bacterium
CCGTTTATCGTTTCATACTCTGTAACGTTAATGGCGTCGTTGCTTATTTCTTTAACAAATTCGTATTTAACACCGTTACCTTTTCTATTTCTGTTGTTGGCCGATATACTTGACCAGCAGAGGTTAGATAGTCGATAATCATTAATCATTCTATTCTTGCGGTCGATGAAAGGCAGGTTTTCAGGATTTGGTATAAATTGTTCGACAATCACACGGTGTAAATCGCGGACCTTGCTGTTTAATTTGACGTATGGATATCCTTGATGATGTCTTGAATCCTCATGTACATTCATGACCTTACCGTTTTTGTTTATGACTGTAAAAGGGAATTTACTTAAGATTTTATAATTGGGATATTTGTTAATTGTCACGAAATCCGAGTCACCGAACTCGTCGCTTACACTTTCGTCACTTGTTTTGTTGCTTTCTGTTTCACTTGTCATTTTATATAAAAATAAAATTCTAAAAAATAATTCAACCTCAATATTTTTAAATTATACGTGCATACTTAATAATGTTTTATCTTTAATCGGTTTTTCCTCTTCCGTCATTTTATTTATTACTTTGCTCAACCCGTCACCTAACGAAGTAAAAGTTACACAAATCATACATTGATATATCACTGTTGATAAAACAAGTAGAGTAAATATGCCAAAACTACACCAGCCTAAAACTTCGAATGACATTTATATTAAAATAAAAATATTATAAATATATTTATAAAAAGTAATTACGATATATCGCCGGAATATCTTTAATGTTTTCTGCTATTTTCTTGGTGTAATAAATTGGTATCACTATGGGCTTATTAATATTAAATTCCTTACCTTTGATATCAAAGTCTTTGGTCTTGTCCTGTGTATCGGTAAAATTCAATACCTTAACTTTAGCATTTCCGTTGATGTATTCAATGAATGAGGCAAGATAATTAAATATTCTTCTAGATTTCATAAACGAGTAAGGCGTGCGTCTTAGGTCGAGGTGTATTAGTAGTATATTACCGTTTTTATAATTGAATAATCCCTGTTCTTCCTGTTGTTGTTTCACAACATCTAATGCATCTTTATTTTCACGTATAAACAAACCTTCTAAATCTTTACTGCCTTCTACCTCAGCAGGTGTGAATATATTTTTTCTAATCATTAACGAATTATGAGGAGTTTGATTATATGTATCAACAATTTTGTTTATAATATTTTCATTGGCAAAATCATAATAATTTGAGCCGACGGCGTCACGTATTGTTCTTATTACTCTATCAACAACACGATTATGATTTGTTTCCGCTTGTGAGTTTGTAAATATTTTTATATTCGGTATCTCGTAATTTCTTAGCTCACCGTCTGACCTTATATTAGTAACATAATGAGAGTTTATAAGTTTGTTTAAAGAATTCAATATATGTGTTTTTTCTCTGCTCACGAGCTTGTAAACGACAAGATATTTAGTATTAATATTTATACAAAATAGGTAATATGTTGATTTATTTTTATATATCGGGTCGGGACTATATACAATATCAACTTCCCAACTTCCGAGCTTATCACAGAAATAAGGTCTTTGTAATTTTTCAAGAAGTTTAATTTTAAAATCTGGCGGATTTCTTGCTGTCGGTTTGTCGGTAAAATATCTAATCTTTGATTTAAATGGAAACTGAATATCAAAATCTAAATTTTCAGCCTGAATAACGGGGTTTCTTCTTTGCTGCGGCGGGTGTTTTTGATTCCATTTTTCAACATATACATTATATATCTGTTCGAGGGTTTGACCCTTATATATAATGCGATGTAAACTATTATCTCGTATGCTTTTATTTTCTCCTCGGTATTCCTTCAACAGGTTATGAAATCGGTATTTATTAAGTAAAGTTTTATAGTTGCTTATTA
>BNWK01000266.1 GCA_025998775.1 Alphaproteobacteria bacterium
AGAGAGAGAAAGAGAAAAAAAGAAAGAAAGAGAGAGAGAGAGAGAGAGGGAGAGAGAGAGAGAGAAATAAGAAAATTCCTAGAAAAGAGAGAATTGGTCACTTATACTGGAGATAAACATGCTGGAGGTAAAAATTTACCCCAGACCAAATTCAAATGTCACCAGACCAACATTTTTTTCTGAGTCGTATTCATCATCATTTCCTTCCCCTTCCCTTCCCCATTATATTCACTATATAAGCTGAAGAGGTTTGGGGATCTTTTTCTGAGTGGATGCATCATGCACATCACTAACCACACCTCCGACAATTCCCAACTCAGTGGAAGTACATATAAATGGTTTCTGTTTCGCTGCACGTCACTGACAACATATCCGACAGGTCCGTAGTCAAAGACAGAAAAGATAAAGACAAAGAAAATTGTAAGACAATCGTCTGGAGCATAACAAAACATATCACAGTACACCATAGCGTAGCACACCACAGCAGCACACTCATATACTCCCCATTACATGTAAGACACCCCAGTCCTTCCACAGCCCAGAATATACTACCGCGTAACACCACAACCCTTCAAAGTGCCCACAGTTTGAAGAATAGTTCACTGCTCCCCCACGATGCTGCGGAACACCAAAAAATAGTATAAAGAAACCTAAAGCGGACACACACACGCGTATACACAATATATCCCACGCATACATCAATAGTCAAATCACACGCACCACGCATATACGTCATACACACACATACGAACACATTCAGTGTACCACTAGTACCAGTGTAGGCATTCGGGTCTGTATGTACGTATGTGTTTGTATTATGACCTTTGATTGGTCTTGTAATCCTTGTTTTCCTTGACATTATTTTTCTTTGACTCTGTCACAGTCCCGTTAAGATCTAAGGGCTTGTGCAGGCAGGCATGCATGGGGCGATGAATTTGCAACGCACGCCTTCACACGCGCCTCTAGCATGAGCTTCAACACGGGAAACGCTGACGTGATGGAAGTGTGGGTGATACGTGACCATTTCAACGCCGGGTGGTGATCAGCCGACGCCGACACGGAGGAGGAGAATAGAGGAAAGGCTGTGATCGTTGCTCCGCCTCCCAGTGACGTTAACTTCGACCCAGATCTTTTCCTGGATGCGGTCAAGCACGTCAGGGGAGAGAGGCCGTGTTGCGGTGAGTGAGGCCGTGCGAACGGATGGCTATCCACTTCTTCCTCAACCACACAGTATTCTCCTGCAAACACATACACAACCTGTAAGTATATAAAGTCTATCGTCTGATGCATCCACACACTCATCACACACACACACATCACATCTCACGCACACACGCACACTTATCGCACACACGCACACTTATCACACACACACACAAGCACAGCTTTCGTACATGCACACACTCATCACACACACACACACACACACACACACACACATCTCACGCACACACGCAACACACACACACCCACACAGCTTTCGTGCATGTACACACTCATCACACACACACATCTCACGCACGCACGCACACTCATCATATATACATACACACAGCTCTCGTGCATGCACACACTCATCACACACACTCATCACACACACACATACACACATTTCACGCACGCACGCCCACACACATAAATCTTTCTCACGCACATCACCACCTCTCTTGCGCGCGCGCACACACACATCCCACGCATGCACACACACACATCCCACGCATACACACACACATCTCTCTCTCACACGCACGCACACTCATCACACACACCTCTCATGCACACACACACACACACACACACACACACACACACACACACACACACACACCTCTCACACACACACACACACACCACACACACACACAACACACACACACACACACAC
>BNWK01000267.1 GCA_025998775.1 Alphaproteobacteria bacterium
TTCTAATGTATATTTTCCGATCGAATCCACTGTTTCTTTTTTACATCGAACCTAAAAGATTCAGTTGAACAACTATTATAAAATGACAGCACTCCTTTGGCTGCATCCCATTTGTAAAACTGTTCATTAACACCACCAATAAAAAATCGGAAATTATTCTCAACATCGACAAAGGAACCTTTTTTACATTCTCCATAAAAACCTATGCTATCAATATTTCCATTTTTATCGACGTAAAATGTTTCCACGTGGGTAGTTCTACAACATCCAGTAGGCTCAACTATCAATATCTTTCCAGGGAAATTATTCCCAGATAAAACAGATACTTTGGGAGTTCTTAGCAATCTCCCCTCAATTCGTTTGGAAAATTTTACGTATAGCATCATTGCAGTGGCAGGAGAAAACGATTCCTTTTTAATGGCTTCCGCTATGCATTTGTCGAAAAAATCCTGATGTGCCGCCATCAACGCAATGAGGAACTCCACATAGACGGAGTCTATTATGCTTACTGCAGTGTGTCGATGTTCATCATCTGGAATATTGCAGGTTTTCATGAATCTCAACTTGCCCAAAAGCCATTCTTGACGCCACTTAAATCCCTCAATGATTTCTGCTGGGCATTCTCTGATAATTTGTTGCAAATCGCCATGCGCTTCTGCACAATCTATGAACGGAACCAAAGAATTCGGCCCCATTCCCGGAAGTAATGTTTCGTCGTACACGACAGACATCCTATCTATTAATTTTTTTGATATTCCTCTTGAAATACCTTGTTCCAGTAAATCGATAAGTTGAAGATATGACTTCTCAGGATCCGCACAGGATTGATTTTTATCCCCGGAATTATCGTTATTGGAACACGAAACAACAAACAGTAGCAAAAAAAGAAGCTTTTTCATTACATAAGACCGACGAAATACCATTGCTGCCAAGATCGATCCAATACTCAAAGCAATGCAAACTGTTTGATTATAACCACCGCCCACCATTTTGAGACTTGCGATATGAGCCGCTGAATCGATAGCCAAGAATTCCGCAATGCCATGTACAATGCCACCTAAAATATAATACAAAAAATCCATAAATCCTCCATCAAGCGCCAATATCCATCGTACATTGCCACAAATTATCTGCACCATCAATCGGTTCGTAGAATTTAGAAATTCTGCTATTTTTGATAGAAAGCTCTCCAAATTTTAGTCTGCCATATTTCCTATATCTCATCCGCCACCACTCTTCCATTTTTAAAGCACATCTCAGCAATTCGTTGAAAACACATCGAAAATCCGCGAGCGGAACAAGTGATTTTCACTTTCCACCCCTGAAACGACCGCTACTCCAGAGCTTTTGGTCGAACTTTTGCACACGAGTTTTTAGCTAAATTTTAGAAAACGCCTCAGGCAGAGGGCTTAGATGGCATTTTGGAGGCGATTCTCCAGTTCCGCTCGTTTGGAGAATAATCGGAGATTTGGAGAGAAAATTTCGTTGACGAGCTCAAAGTGTCATGCATTTTGCATTAATTTAAAACACATTCAAAGCCGCGAGAGCCTCAGGGACAGGGGACTTGGGGGATGTATTGCCTTTGATTAAAATGCAAAATTCTCTAGCCATATAGACAACCTGGTGGAGCCAAGGGGAGTCGAACCCCTGACCTCTACAATGCCATTGTAGCGCTCTACCAATTGAGCTATGACCCCATTTGCATCTGCAGTATGCAATATTTACAACATTTTTGCAAGCGCTCTTTCCCACCCCCCCAGGGCGGCCTCATGAAAAATTTTAGTATGAGAATAAGAAGAAATGGTTAACAATCTATGCAAGTAATTGAAGGATTGTTGTTATGGAAGTCGATATTAAGGATTCGTTTTTAGATTATTTTGGA
>BNWK01000268.1 GCA_025998775.1 Alphaproteobacteria bacterium
GCTCACTGCTATGCAGTCTATCCCGGAAGCTGCCATTCCGGACTTTTGGTAAAATGCTGAGTGCGCACCTCCTAACGTAGGTGACAATAGACCAGGGCCCATTTCTGTGAATGAGTTGTGTCTCTGGTTTCTAAAGAGGACTCTATTACTAATGAGTGCATAAAGTCTCTTTTGAAATGGCGATAAATGTCACAATCCAATTCCAAAACAAAAAAAAAGAATTTTCTCTGAGGAAAAAAAAAAAAAAGAAAGTACGCATGAGGAACAATACTTGGTAACTCTAATGAATGTAATGCCACAGTAAATGCAAAGAAGACTGATAGAAATAGCGTGGACGAAGACTGGACTCCGTTGCAGTGCAAGTGTAGATGGCCAGGAAGTGCAAGGGCAGAGGAACCCTACAAGATAAGGAGAAGGAGAGGAAGGGAGGCCAGTGCACATGACGAAGGTCGAGGACAGGACAGTGCACGGTAGGGACTGCAGGTAAGATGGAATTCTGTGGTGCGGAAGGACAGAGAAGGGGTGTGTAACGGGAGGTGTAGAATATATCCAGGAGGGAGAGAGCAGAGAAGAGACAGGAGGAATATCTGACTCAGTGGTTCGAGCGCTGGGCGACGGAATGCACAGTGTGCAGAAGTGGATCAAAGCCAGGCAATAGTGCACAGAGAAGTAGAACAAAGTAGAGTTGTATAATACATACCATAACAACGCAAGGACAGCAAAGCAGGGTAGACAAGATCCTCTCTCTCGGAAAACTGTTGTGTATACTCATATCTGAAAAGGGGAGAGGCAGTGATAGAGCATGTAGCAGGAATGGAGGACAAAATGAAGTAATAAAGGACAATAAAGATGTCAGAATTGATTGCAGAGAGTAAAGCAGAAGCCAAAAGGAATAACCAACAGAAACGAATCAAAAATCAGACGATGCATGTCCATCAGATTTATCACACAATAAGTTGCGCACTCTTTGACCCGACTGGGAAACGACTGTCATTCGTTTCGCAGTTTGATTTCAGCCACTGTGTGTGACATGACATCCTTTCAATAGTCACTCCAGCGTTTCTGAAATGCTTGGTGTCTCCGTATTATGCAGCAAAGCCAAAAAAAAATGCTGCAACAAAGTCAAAAAAAAAAAAAAAAAAACTGTCTACAAGGGAGGTGTAGGACGAGGAGTCTTCTTTCTGAAGTTCAGTCAGGTGATACGAACAGACCAATTATGAGCAGATTTCGGAGAGAATGTTCCGCACACACACAACAAACGTGAGAGCGAATGGAGAAAATAGTGAAGAGGAGGATATGAAGGGGGATGAAAAAAAGACGAATAGACGATGATGTAACATACAATCTCATCCGAATGTAACACCCATCAGGAAGATAAGGGCCGAAGGACAAGGAATGCGTACCACTCTTCCATTCCTATGCGAAGATGGCAAGGTACTTCTTTCTATCCATTAATGAATCATCATTTGGGATTTACAAACTTTGGGCCAAATAAGTGAGGCAAGGTTAGGATAGAGGAGATAATTTGCAGATGGTTATTAAGACGGAGAAACATACAAGCGTTTGTAACTTTAGATATTTTTAGCAAAATGCTTGGTTTCGTTGTGTTGCTATCTCTTTTTTGGAATAATTAGTGTGATAATCGATTGTTTGAAAATACTCTTAGCACGAAGCGAAAATGTTGAGTAATATAAAATACGCTTTACCACTTTAAAGATAATATCTTTAAATATTCATCCTGCAGCATTCTGATTTTCGCAACCTAAAAAAAAATTGAAAAGAATGTTAAACATACAATATTCCTTTTCCTTTGTCATATCTTTCCACTTTTCGTTGCAATTTTCTGCAATTTTGAGCCTGGCTCCTTTACCGTACAT
>BNWK01000269.1 GCA_025998775.1 Alphaproteobacteria bacterium
GAGGCGACTGTGGCTGAGTGTGTGGGTGTGCCGAGGATGAAGGGGAAGAGGAGGAGGAGGAAGAAGATACAGAAGACTGTGTGGAGGAGGAGGAAGTGAACGAAAAGAACGTATTGGACGCTGACATGGTCGGTGAAGAAGAAGAGGAAGAGGGAGACGATGATGCCGAAGGAGATGGGGAGCAGGACGATGAATAGAAAACAGAGAGTTGCTTTGCAGGGTTCTGAACACGTCCGCCTGCACCACTGTAGGTATTCACATCGTAAGTGACACCTGCCATAATGCCCACATCACCATTGCCACCATGACTATTTTTTGTACTGCTGGTGCTAGTGCTGGTGTTGGTGCTGTTACTGCTATCATTGTTTTTGGAAGTGGATTTACCCCCTCCTGGTGTTTGCTTGCCGTTATTTGCTATACCACTTTTTTCATCTCTGTCCCCACTTTCACCACCCTTTTTTTCAGGGAGAAATAAGGACGAGTAGGAGGATGATGTAGAGGATGGAATGTACAAGGAGGATGTGGATGAGTGATTTGAAGGCGAAGATGAAGAAGATGAATGTTTGGAATTGTTAGATGGTGTATATGTGGAAGGAGATGAAGATGTGGAAGGAGATGAAGATGGGGAAGAAGGAACATATTTTGATGAAAAGGAAGATGGAGAAGAAGAAGAAGGTGATGATGGCGAAGAAGTATTGGAAGAAGGTGAAGGGATGTAAGTTGAAGAAGTGGAAGAAAAGGGAGGAGAAGGAATATAAGTAGAAGATGAGGATAAAGAAGGAACATATGAAGAAACAGATGAAGAAGATGATGATACCGAAGATGGTGATGGCGAAGAAGATGGCAAGGAAGACGAATATGAAGAGTAGGAAGGAGAATCATACGACGAGTACATTTTGGAGGATGAATAAGTAGTTGGTATAGTAGAAGCAAGGTAAGAAGAAGCATTGGGAGACAAAGAGGATGTTAATGAGGATGGGTACTGGCGCAGGTGCAGGGACAGTCACAGGCGCTGTCGCAGGCGCAGGTGCGAGCAGCATTGCAGGGGGAGTACTGCTGCCGTCATCAGCCAAGTCTCCGCGTACGTCAGGCTCTTACACCTTCTCCTCCTCATACTCTTCTTACTCCTCCACATCCACATCCTCCACCTCCTCTACTACTTCCACTGCAAAGGCAAAGGCCGCAGCCACCGCGCCGCTGCCGTCCTTCACCACGCTGCAGCAGCAGTCGCCTTTCGTATACCGTCCGCCGCGGCCGCGCTCGCACTCCTCGGCCTCCGCCTACTCTTCCTCCACAGACCCCGCCTCTGCTGTTGCTGCTGCCGCCGCAGCAGCATCAGGGTCAGCCTCGGCCGTCTCACCGCGCGGGATTGCCGGTGTGGGTGCGGGGTTGGTAACCAAGGTGTCGCGCTCGACGTCCCCGGTGAAAAAGTATGCAGACGAAAAGGGCGTGTCGCCACCGGTGTCACTCAGCACCCCGCCGCGGAGTCCGTCCTCCATGCGTTCTATCGCCTCCTCTGCTGCCTCCCTCCGTACACCCACGCCCACACACACCCACACATCGTCGGCGTCTGCGTCGTCTGCCTCATCCTCCTCCTCTTCTTCTTCTTCTGCACGCTCCTCCACGCCGTCCTCCTCACACTCACACTTCTGCACCCACTCGCGACAGTCACACTCGCAGTCGCAGTCACAGTCGCGCTCACGCTCGCGCTCGTCGTCTGAGTCTGCATCGTCAGCACGCTCCTCCCGCTCGGCGTCTGCGCCGTCCTCGCCGTCGCCCGTCTCGCCAACTGTGGCAGCCTATGGTGCAGGCGCAGTGTCAGCTTCAGGGACGACTGCTGCCGCTGTTTTACTAAACGCCACTGTGCATGCACG
>BNWK01000270.1 GCA_025998775.1 Alphaproteobacteria bacterium
CTCCTATCTTTATCGATCAATCTACTCTCAACCTCACCCTCAGTAATTCTGTTTCGCTTACATCAGGGCAGTCATCCTCACCTTCTGGCCGTCTTTCATCTAGTGCTTCTCCATCGTCTAGCATCCCTCAATCCCTTCCTCCTCCACCACCCGGGTTTTTTGTCTGGGGTCTTGAAAGACTTCCGCATTACTTCCGCAGCCGTGTGCATATTACTGACCGTGGTATAAGTTGCTTTGATGCTGAAATAGGCCTCCATAACAGTCACATAGTTCCTATTATCAGAAGCGGGCCAAGACGATATGCTAAATTCCGGAGGTTGATGAGGAAGTACCACCCCGGCAAAAGAGTCGTTCTGAAAGGTCTGAGCGCCACACGCTATTTGAAGCACCACCACACAGACAAGTCTGTTTCCAGCTCTCTGCGCGCATGTGCAGCCTGCCTCGCTGCTGTGGGCTCAAAAGGCGTTGGAGTATCTCTTTTCGAAGTGGCGGAAGCAGACTACAATGCAGCTTTCCGTCTCAAATACCCTTCTCCTCCTCCCTCAGCCAATCCGCCCAACTTCTTCTCATCTTCTTTCTCTCCCCACCAGCTCGGAAACCATTCAAAGTAGTGATCGCGACAGAACTTCTTGTCCTTTACAACGAACTGAAATCCATGTCGAACTCCCATGCGAGGATTGCCAGCAACTGCGAAGTAGAGAGAATCAGTGTCACCCTCAAATACGTGAATACGAGTCATATCCATACATTTAGTCAAGAAACCATAGTAGAATATGAGATAGGCGAACTTGGCGTTACTAACTGTGGCGAAGCCGCACTGAATGCATGTATCACACTTGAAATTCGCTGCTCGATATGAGATCATGTAAGGGTTGTTGGTGATTTTTCTGTAGTGGAGAAAGTTTGGTCTGCCTTGAGACATCATCGCTTCTTTATAATTACACGTCTTAACTTTACTATGGTTCTCGTCGTTCTTGATTTCGAATCCAAGTGCAGCAATTGTTATCATTTTACAATATTTTTTCTTACCCTTGTTCCCATTTATTCTCTCTTTCATCGCACCAATCCGTCGATTCGTGAATGTGGATACGAATTTGTGGAAACAGTCCGTCTTGGTGAATACTGAGATTTCCTTGAATTCATCGATAACGAGGTGACAGAAGTCAATTAGGAAGAACATATGATAACTGCTGAACGTCATAAATTCATCACAGGTGTCTAGAAAACTTGACAATCTCCTCTCTTTTCCTCGCTTGCTACCAATTCTCTGTATCTGATCGTAATTCACTTTACCTATTACTTCAGGATCTGTTGCGTCGATTATCATGTTTCTAAAAACTGGAGGAAAGTTGATAAATTCATTCCAGTACTGCTTCGGCATGTGCGCCTTGACTGTCACGAAAACGAAATCTCCATTTTTGGCATCTGCGTCGTTCTTTTGATATCGCTTGTTAAACACATCCTCGAATATTTTTCTACAACAGTCAGGATCTTCTGAATACTCCTTCAGATTTGCAGGCATGTACATGATTCCGTTATCATATGGGTTCCATGCGGTTCTTATTGATCCCATTGCAAATGGATACAGGCTATTGAAATCAGTGCCGATGGCATGAGTCATCACCCATGATGAGTCTCTGCTAACCACTTTGTCTTCCTCGACGTATAGGTGATTGATTTTAGTCTCACCAGCGATATTCTTCCTATGCCAAACATTACTAAGACCACCAGTGATACCTGAGCGAATCTGATTATGAACCTTCTCCGCTTGCTCCATCGTCACTCCAGCACATGCTCCAATAGTCCTCGGAACATGAAATTTCAGAGAATATTGTTTAAGTTTTACCCTCAGTTTAGTTTCATCT
>BNWK01000271.1 GCA_025998775.1 Alphaproteobacteria bacterium
GTTTGATGTTAAGGAACCGAGGTAGAACCCGTTTTCATCTCTTTGTCCAAATTCAACATCGTGGGGAAATTTAGTTAGGAGTGAAGGTGTTGTCGTATGAGTCATGTCCTGTGTCTTTGCGTTGAGTGTGTCTATGCTTGCTTTTATAGTTCCCGAACTAGTGGCCTCTACTTTAATATCTGCTCCACTTATGTTGACTTTCCCTTGGAGATCAGGTAGTCTACCGTTTACTTCTGAGACACCACCGTGGTTTATGTATTGAGTATAGTCAGGAGGGGGATTCGAACCACTTTCACTAGAAGGGGAACCCATAACCCATATGTCACCGTTTATGACGAGATCGCTGTCACATACTGTCTTTCCATTTTCTAGTCGAAGTTTGCCACCACCTTCGATTGAATCTAGTTTTTCACATATTCTGTTGAGCTTGGCTTTGTTCCAGTATACGTCCTCTCCTAGATCTGAAATGAACTTAGACATCCTCTTTTTCCTATGACAAAAAAATATATGAAGGAAGAATGGGAGGTAGAGAGGTTTAGAATTCGTTGTTGTATTGAGCATTCAGGGCTTGTAACATAGTTGAATACAAATTCGGGAAGTATTGTGCAAAGACACTATTCCACGTAGACTGAGTGTCATATATAGCTTTTCCGCCTGGTAGGGATGTTGAGAATAGCCAGAAGGAATCGGAGACCATGCATAGGATAGGCTTTGCATCATTTCTCTTCATCTTTTCGTAGTCACCATTGGGAGGTGTGTCGTTGTTTCGGTTTAAGTTAAGGTATGTGTTTTCATAACCAGCTAGGCCAGAGTATTTGGGGGTGGCTCTTAAAGAAATGGACTCAGATTTAGAGTTAATACCATCGAAGAAAAAGGCGTTGGCAGAAGAACGTTCACAGGGTGTGATCCAAATGAATGATGTGTTATCCGTCTTAGATCGATCACGATAGGGGAAGGTTCGAGAGACGGGTTGTGTGTAGCTGTTTTCGAATGCTTCTGTTGTAGGAAGGATGGTGTCCAAGTTGGCTGCTTCTAGTTGTGAACGATAGAATTCATCTGAGGTAGTGTCACATCCCTTTTCAGGCCAGCGTTTTGAGGCAAATTCTAGGGAAAGGTTGGTTAATAAAGGGTTGAAGAAGCACACGAGATCCGTTGCTCTGCGAGGGAAGAGGACACAGATTTCTTTTACGTTTAGGAGTTGGCGAGTCATGGAGCAATTGAGACCGTCGAGGTTAGGACCAGTGGTGAAGGACTCCCTTCTGACTACCTCTGATGGAACGACCATGGGAGTGGTGGAATAATAGCTTTTTAAGTGCCGGATTTCATTTTGGGTGACTTCAAAGCCAACGATGTAGGAAACAGCGTGATGCACAGTTATTTCTTCAGGAATGATTTGAATGTCCTTTCCTTGGTAAGAGTATAAGGATCGGGTTGCGTGACGGACTCTAAATAACTGGGTCATGCAGCGTCCCTCGGTGTGTACCTGAGTCCAGCGGTGATCGTAATAGCAGCTGTGATCGAAGGGTGCGATATTATGGACAGCTTGGTGGAATTCCATTGTGGTGGATGCAACTGAAGCAACGGCAGGATCAGCGTTTGTGTTTTCATTGGTGCCTCCTATTAGAGTGAGAGAACGCTCAACACATTCTTTTAGAGACACAGCCGGATCGACACAGCACCAGACAAGGGCATTTGGTGATAGAGTGACGATGAGGTTGAGGTCACCAAGGGCAGCATTGGGGAAGAGATCGAAGGCTTGGAAGCAGAGAATGTCGTCGAAGGCTATATTAACGGTGAACCCGATTTTTATTTGATGAGGAGTGAGAGTGTTCTGACGGTGGAGCTCCCAATATGAGAGATATGT
>BNWK01000272.1 GCA_025998775.1 Alphaproteobacteria bacterium
GGTATTCCATTAGAGTTTACATATTATGTTATCGATGACAAAGTATACAAGAAAATAAAGAATGGAAAGTTCAGAACATTGGTGGATACATCTATGCCTATGAAATTCCAAACACAATTGTAAAAGATGGATTGACTCAACGATGGGATGTAGAGAACTATGTAAGTGAGCATGATGGATCAATCACAGAAACATAAAATCTCCTCGTCTTGCTCCGTATGAAAGTAGATAGGTTCGACGATACGAATTTCGTAGTCATCAACATTTTTGAATATAAAGTCCTCACATCCAGTTTTCTCTTGAAATCTCAATAAGTCACTCCAAGTACAAAATTCTGAGCCAATCATGTAGCCAACTGGCTCACTGCAAGGTTTTAGTTGCGGGGTATCGTTGGTTGTCCAACGATTTTTTAAAGGTATTTCACTATGCGGCAACGAAGTCGCCACCTTTAGACTCACTTTCGTTAACATTAGAAATAAAAGCAACCATTAAATTTATTTTTAATTGATCATTAAAGTACAAATGGTTGGTATTTACAACAAAATCAAGAATGGACTCAACTGGATAAAAGGGAAAGCTGCCAAGTATGTTGCACCTATTGTTAGCAAATTAGGTGATTTCGCTGATTCTGATTTTGTGCAGGGATTAGCTGGAATAGCAACACCCGCATTAGACTTCGCAATACCTGGACTTGGAACTGGAATTAGTAAAGGTCTTGATTGGGTTGGAAAAGCTGGTGCAATCTCTAAGGGTTTGATGAATGACTACAACGAACAAGGAGACGATTTTGGAGTTGGTGATATAATCAAAAATGTAGCCACTGGGAAATACGCCAAATACAGAAGAAATGTTCCTGATGGGATTAAATTCGCAAAGAGACCTGATGATTTACATCACAGAATTCAACTGAAATCTTTGCCTGCACCTGAAGACGAAAGTGGAAACAGAACAGGATCATATGTTGAAGAGCTCGATTAAAAAGAAACTTTCAGATTTTTATTTCCTATGTAAAAGCAATGAACACACTGTCGGAGAAAGACAAAACCGAAGGAATTCAAAAGTTCTTAGTTTCCGAGATGAAAGACCTTTACGATAAAAAAAGTCGTCTTGACTATTCACTGGGAAGTCATTTTATATACAAAGAAGTATTTAGCTACAAGAACGATACGAAATGGTTAGAAAAAGATGTGATACCAGAGAGGACTGAAGTAATTAATAAAATTGAGAAGCTTAAAGCATACGCTACTCTTCATAATATCACCCTTTAAACAATTCGAATTTTTATTTTTGTCTTAAAAGAAAATCATGCATAACAATTTGCACAAGATACTAACTTTGAATGAAGTCGGTTCGGTCAATCAGCTCTTACAGAAGTTCGACCCCAAGCTCGGCGTCGTTGAGGGCATTGGTAAATACAGCTATCCGTCGGTTGAGAGTACATCTCCTAAACCTTACACACAACCAACCGAGATTACAATTCCCCTTACTAACTCAAATGTTGACATTGTTGAATTCCATCGATCTTTCTTCACACTCTGGATTGATACCTGGTTGAATGTTTGGGTTCCTGATAATGACTTTGATGCGTTTCTCCTGGACGTTGGAGGTGGCTATAATGACATTGTCACTAAGTACATTGAAGAGCTCGATTTGTTCTTCGTTGGATTTAAGAATGCTACTGATTACATTGACTCTTACAAAATACAACACAATGGTGTAGACATCGGAACAACAATGCAGAATCGCGCTTCAATCGAATCATTTTTGTATAATCAAATGAAACCACAGATTGAAAAATCAAACAAGCATGGATCATATTCTTTGTGGGAAGACGTCGTAAAAGGTGACGAAAGTGTCTGT
>BNWK01000273.1 GCA_025998775.1 Alphaproteobacteria bacterium
ATTTATTCCAAATTGGTCTGCAAAGTTGAAACACAATTAAATTATGTTGTAGCGATGTACATTTCCGACGGAACTCAACTAGTCCGGCACGGATCGACGAGTAATTTACATCGCTCAAATCGCCTGTTAGTTGTTCATAGGTAATTCCAAGCCCAACAGAAATGGCGCGAAGCTGTTGTTTTATAAAGACTTCGTAGGTTCCGCCAACATCTGCTGGAGAAGAAAATTTTACATCTTCGCCTGGATCCAGAAATTGCATTGTTCCTGGTTCAAGACCAGCAAATGCAGCTCCGTGCGCGTTGGCTTCACCTTCGCCAAAAACGTTATCTTCTGGATCAAGTCGTGTTACGAATCCTGCAAACATTGCCGCCGTTTTTTTGCGAACTAGCTCTGCATCCTCGTATTGATCGAGGTCATGCAATTTCAAAAGAACATTACTCAGCCAAGGCTCGCCACGAATTTGCCCTGGACGAAGCAGTTTGAAAATGTGCAAAATTTCCGATGCCAATATTCGCACTGATTCATGTCCGCAGCAGATGTCGCCTGGATGCTCTTTATATAAGTGGTAGGCAACACGTTTTCCGGTTTTATCGAATTCGATGCCTGACCTGATGATATTTCCATTTGGTAATGCTTGATCTTTTGATGAATCCAAATGCTCAGATTCCAGCACCTGCAATTTCAATGGAACCGTTGCGTTCTTTTTATCGATTTTCAAACGAACAAAACATTCGCCACATTCAATGACACTTCGCAATACCAATGATTGAAAGCCATAAAAGTCCACAACTCCTGCACTGTCAGCTTCGTCTGTCCAACTCAACCACAAATCCTGGATTCTCCGTCGAAAATCTTGATCTTTCGCTTTGGATTGCGGCTTGATTCCGGTGCCAATGCAATTCGAAACGATGGAATCTATGGCATTTGAAGCATATGGATTTTTACGAACAATATCATGTGATCGCGTCCGCAATGTGCTCAAACTTGAGGCCAGAAGTGTATTGATGGACGAGCTCGATGGATACCAATTTCCAAGCCGTTTTCCATGTCCGGCTCCATCATATTGTGCTGATGCTTTTTTTTTGAAGAGGTTGGTGAATGACTCAAATATTTTCATTGGAGCCCCTTTGAAGTGGTGAAAATCACTTGGCGTTTGTTGGTTTTTTCTGGATCTTCTAAGCCTGCTTTGATGCGATTCCGAAAATTCAGTAGATCCTGCAAATCAACACTTGCGTATTGTATGCGAGTGTCTCCATACCAAACGGAAGTAACCCGTCGGCCAGACTGCAATTCGCTAATTGCTTTTTCGATGGCTTCCAAATTCTGTTTGCTGTACATAATTCATTCCTCTCATATTTGTATATTTGAGATTGGAATGAAAAATGTTCGAGAATTTTGAGATTTATTTCATTTTTTTGTTAGGCGTAGAGAACGAAACCTATTCCCGCTCGGGAAGATTATGCCAATTATTCGGTCTTTTCTAAAAAATATTCCCGTTCGGGAATGGATTTTTGGAACAGTATAGTTACATTCGAAGCTCTTCCGAATATTTTGAGTATTTTTAGAAATTAGAAAAGCGTAATTAATGCTTTAATAAATTGATTTCGTCGCTGGAAAGCCCTGTTACTTCAGCGATATCTTCGACATTCATTCCTTTGGATAATAGCTTTAATGCTGTCTCTTTTGCTTTCTATGCCTTACCTTCTGCCTTGCCTTCTGCTTTGCCTTCTGCTTTGCCTTTCTCTTCTCCAATGGCGATGCCTCTCGCTTCAGCGTTTGTTTCTCGGCTTATCATGTTATTTTGTGCTTTGATATGAGCGTTATATTCGGCTCTGAAATCCTCGTCTGCGC
>BNWK01000274.1 GCA_025998775.1 Alphaproteobacteria bacterium
ATGGAATCCCTATTTCTGTTTGTTTTCCGAAGTAAGGTTTTGGAGATGGAGAATCAACAATTCGTGTGATATAGTCATGGTCTCCTTCATTCACTGTCACTTTTGGATTGAACTTTGATAAAATCTCTTTGACGGACCCAACCCTTTCAACCGCTAAGATTTTTCTGACCGTACTGTCCATTTATTTTTCAGTCTTTTTTGTGGGGATAAAAAAAATGTCTTTGCCGTCATTAAACCTTTCTTTTGAAAAACATACAGCAACATCACAAGCATCATCAAATACGAATGACAACAGTGCAAAGAACTCTGTTGTATTGAATTTCATTAATCCATTAAATGGCGGAGAGAGGGTTGAGCCAAGACCTGTCACACCATGCTCACCAAAACCAATTGTGTTGTCACCAAAGTCAATAAGAAGAGATTTCACTGAAGAAATTCCAGAAGTGTATCAATCACCAGTGTTTGAAGATGTTGAAAAGGAATTCAAGGATCAACTATTATCATTCACAACAGAGTTGTTACTAAGTGATTTCGATGTACTGAAGAACATTACTGAAAGAGGAAGTAAAATACTCTTACATAAATCTCAACTGAAAAAATTAATTGCTATACTTTATCTTTACAAAGAAGACAGAGTGAAATGGAATGAGTTAGTAACTATTGATACTGAAAAGATTTCTCATGACAATTGTTTCTGTAAGTCTTGCGTTAATCCATTTTATGAAAAGATTAAACACATACTTGTTAGCAATACTGTTTATTTCATGGCCACACCATATGCGGTGAACATGACTTCAACCTTTCAGATATCTCTGGAATTTTGCCTGACAGAAACTTTTAATTCAAAGTAAACAATGAGTGTACCCTTTCATTTAAGACAACATCCACAGTTTGCAAATATATTAGCAAAGAATGAGCAGATAAAGGCACAGATACAGAGAGGTGTGGAGCTCAAAAGAAAGATGGGTGGTGGAGATGTGTTGAGGAGGACAGAACCACATCGATACACCGTGGAATGGAAGAACATATTAGCGAGTGGACCAATATCTCAGGCAATTCCACAACTATATCCACACTTAAATTATCGGAGTAAAATAATGGTACGTCCACCGTTGATGAAGATTGGAGGAAATTATCTGGACAATTAATTTTTATTCAGAAAAAAGTATGATTGCTTACGGGGGTAATAAAAAGAAATCAGAACGTGAGCAGATACATGAATTACTGATAAAAACGGAAACACTGGAAGCTGAAGTGAAGAGGTTGAAACCTGCAGTGCCTGAAGTACCACACCCTCTGTTGGGAAGTAACAATCATTATGTCATGAGTGATGATGTGCATTTCCAGCCAGACTGCCCGTATAAGGACATTGTAGTAGAGTTGGTCCCCCCACACACTACAGAGGTACGAACAGCACGGTTGCATCCGCAGCGAGGTAATTTACCAATCTACTGTAAAGTCTTTTACCAACCACAGTGCAACTACCACCCATGGATACCAAATAAGTTTTTTCCAGCGTATTGTGAAGGGGAAGTCGTAGACTGGTTTGGAGTTTTAAGAGTTTGGTGGCAATGGTATAATGAACATTATGGACGCTACTTCATGCGTGCATATTTTGATTTGAAAAGGAATGGAAGGGAGTTAAGTTTCACAGTTTCTCGGGACAACAATACTGGAAAGGAGATAATGGAGAATAACGTAATAAATCAACATTTGAGGGATGATAAAACATACACAGGACCTTCTGAAGGTGGTGAAGTCGTCGAGGCACATTACTGGGTGGAGTACACCAAACACGTCCAGTATCCCCATCATAGTATTCTCTTAACTACATTCCCTACTGGGGTT
>BNWK01000275.1 GCA_025998775.1 Alphaproteobacteria bacterium
TCATTTTGTACCAGACACTGGACGCTCAGAACAAAGCTACCGTCGGGAAAACAACAGAAGAATACTGGACTGGTTTAGACGCCAACGAGGAGATGAACAGAAACCTGACAGCGGACAACAAGATTTTAAAATAGGTAACACTGATTTCACAAAGCACAGTTGGAAGGTGTATAAACGTTGGAGAGACAAAAAACTATTCATATATTACATCTTACTAGGCGATGAGAGATGGCTTAAAAACTTCGTGTATACAAGAGAGGCGGGTAAAGCCAAAGGTCAAACAAAGCAAGTTTCAGACGATGACGGTGATCCGGGTTCACAAACTGAAGGCACTGAAAGCGATACCGACCCAAATCACGTTTCCTCTGAGGAAGAGCCAGAAGATGATGGTCATGGTGAGAGACAATTTGTGATGAGGAAAGGAGGTAGGAAAAAGGGGAAGAAAGGAGGGAAGGGATGGGGGAAAGCAAAAAAAAGTGGAGGTGGAGGTAAAGGAAAAGGGAAGGGGAGAGGTGAAGGAGAAGGAGAAGGAGAAGGCGAAGGAGAAGGAGAAGGAGAAGGAGAAGGAGAAGGAGAAGGGCCAAGAGTTGACAGAAGGCCTCAAAAACGCAAACCGGCAGCGAAGAGAAGGGGAAAGAGAAAAAACCCAAGAGAAGAAGGAGAAGAAGAATACGAACCCAGTGATGACGCCCGACCCGAATTCCCAATAGCACCACATGGTGGCGTACCAGCACCAGGACCAGGACCAGCACCAGGACCGGAGATAGTTGCACTCAGTGACACCACCCCAGGAACAGACCCCGAGGCATTCAGGAAAAAAAGAAGGAGGAGGGGAGGATAGATCCTAATCCTCTTCCTCTATCCCGTTTCCATCCACCACATACCTACTAGCCTTTACCAACTTCCCTTCCTCATTCTCATCATATATAAACGGTAAGCAAGCCTGATTGGGTAACACAATAGCCTTAGTCATCACCCCGGACAACCCTGTCTTTCTCAACAACTGCATAGTCATTTCGTGTTTTCTATTACGAAGGACATAGTTCTCAGCCTCTACTATTTTTCCCTCTTTGAGACATACATTAAATGCTTCTTCATTTATATGTTGATTCAAATTCCCTCTCGTGGACACTCCCTTTAACTTCACTTCTTTTTTCACTTTCCCCCCCATCACAAAAGTAGTTCTTTGGGGCTAAGGCAATGAGGTTTTTACAGCAGTGTTCATATTCCAATGTCATCAAGGACTTCTCCTCGGGGAAAAACAAACTATAATTTTTGTCATAAAACTCTCTATCTACAATTATGTCCTCAAATGTTCCTTCTCTACCCTCTTTGCCCGAGACAGCCCACATATAGCTATCAGTGTCGCACACTATAAAATGAAACTTATTCGTATCTAAACACTTATACATAAATTTATAAACAAACACCATAAACCAATATTTAGCGTTACTCAACGTTGCATATGCTGTCTGCAACGGCTTATTACACCTAGCTTTCAGAGGCTCTTTCTCAACCATATATAAGTCCTCTTTTATCACATCATAGCTCATAAAATTCCACGATGCAGCAGCCCTAAGAGCCTTCTCCTTGGACACGAATTTCACATCAGTAAACTTCTCATTATTTTGTCCATCAGAGCCATACGAGCTGTTCAATATATTTTTACACAAAGCATCTTCTCCTTTATTTTTCCTTTTCTTAGCCTCAACCCTTTTTCGAAAGAAATATCTAACAAAGTCTCCTATTTTCTTATGTTTTGTAAATAGAATGACAGTCTCAACCTCATCTACTATAAAATGACATTCATCTATTAGAAACCAGAGTTCATACATACCGAAGG
>BNWK01000276.1 GCA_025998775.1 Alphaproteobacteria bacterium
AATTGAGTAACAACGACATCAGCAACATCCTTGCTCTCGGGGCACCTTCACGTAACAACCTTCAAAATAACCGTATCACCCAGGCAGAAAAGGATTCTTTACGTCAGTTGGCAGCTACGCATCAGGTTCGATACAACCCTAACCTAAACTCCGCTACTACCGCTAGGACTTTTGTTAGCAAGAAGATTAGTGACGCACAGAAGATTAAAAACCCTACTCAGAGGGCGGCTGCATTGGCTAGGTGGCAGAACATGATAGATGAATACAAGGACTTGGACGGAAAGCCTGAGACACCAGATAACTACATCATACGTAACAAGAATGACGTGAATGACATATACAGTATAGACGGTATGAGACTCACTGGTAGGACGGGTGCCATTGTTCAGAGGGGTGTATTTGACCAGTTCCCCAGTGTTGCACAAAGACGTGATAATAAAGAGTTCATTGGTAAGATATACAAGAAGTACCTGCGCAAATACCTCAAACCAGAAGACCGTGCTAAACATCCTTTCGATGCACAGATGGCAGCGAGCATAGATGCGAAACTAACAGCAGATGAGTCGTTGTTCAGCAGAATAGCAACGGCTGTTAGAGCAGTGTTAGCTTCATGGGGAGTGACAGTTAAAAGCGGTGATGGTTCAACAAAGCTGACTACTCCTCATTACGGTAACATAACATCAAAGGTTGCCAGTGACTATTATAGACTTTATATGATTCCACAATTGGCAGCACAGAGTGTTTGGGCAAGTCATATACCACAGGGTTATTCATTTGCTGATGATCCTAATGGACTCTTACAGAATAAGAAGTTTAGAGATTCGATGTTGGCGGTGTGGAAGGCCAAAGGTTCAACGATACAACCTAACTATCAGCTCATTGCGGGATCACTACAAAAGCACGGTACTGAATTACAAGGTGATAATTTAATGCTAAGGGTGAATGGAATCAATGGTGCAAATGCTCAGGTAGATATCATGGATGCAGCAGCACAAGAGCAAGATTACAGAAAAGCATCGATGGCAGCAATTCGGCAATCAAAACCAACAAGAAGTCAGATATGGAACGAATACTCAGGTAGAAGTGGTGGATTAAGAAATTACTCAGCTAGGTCAAATCTGCAACAAACGCAAGCATTACCGATGCCTCAACCAACAATTACTCCTGTACCAATGAATACACTACAAAGAGCACCTCAGGTACCAACCGCTGTATTGGACAGTGAAGGTGATGTAGTTATGGATGAGTCGTAAATCGTTATTGATCAACAGTTATGAATGACTTAACGTATCTACTTCTTAGCTCATCCATGTTGCTAGCAACGAGCTTAGTATAGTAAGCCGGTAATGTGACACGCTTGAGTGTCGGATATGGATGTAACAGATCAACGATCACATTAGGACCTTTGTACTCAATGAAGGTCGCAAGTTCATCAAAGTTTCTTCTACGCTTTTGCATAGCATATTTAGTTTTCTCTATTGGAAGATGAACAAGGAGAACATTACCAGCTTCGTATGTAAGCAGCCCGTTTTGTAGCCTTCGTTGCTTCACTTCTTCCAATTTATTTTTGCACATGGTTACGTATTGCTCTTCGAGATCGGGATTGGTTTGCATCTCTGTGGGAGTGAGCTTGTTCTTGAATGCTGAATGAACGGTGTTGTTATATACATCAATCACTTTGGACATAGTGACTTTATCTGCGAAAGCATTAGGGTTGTATTGACTGACACGTCCTACGAGGTTTCTTATTGTCCTCACTACTGCGTCCACTAGGTTGTAAGAATTGGTTAGTTGAAAAGATGATTGGTTGTTTTTCAGAAAAAAGCGTGCCATAAGAT
>BNWK01000277.1 GCA_025998775.1 Alphaproteobacteria bacterium
GCACCTGCGCCTGGTCCTGTGCTATCACCCAACCCAACACCGCCGCCTGCAACTGGGTCTGCACCTGCTATTCCACCTGCCCCAGCACAGCCACCTCCACCTGCACCTGTACCTACTCTTCCACTTGTACTTCCACCTGCACCTGCACCTGTACCTACTCTTCCACCTGCGCCTGCACATACTCTTCCACCTTCACCTGCACATACTCTTCCACCTGCGCCTGCACATACTCTTCCACCTGCGCCTGCAGCAGCTCTTCCACCTGCGCCGCCTGCTCATCCACCCGTGCCTGCGCGTACTCTTCCACTAATGTCTGCATCTGCTCTTCCACCTGTCCCTGTACCTCCGATTGGGCCTGCTCCTGTTGTTGTGGGTGAAGAGGTTGGTGTGTCGGCACCTGCAGATGTCATTACATCTGCGTCGGGATCTGCGCCTACCTCTGCTGAGGCTGATTCAGGTGTAAATACAGTGGTTCCCTCCGTTCTCTCATCCTTTGACTCTTCTTCTGCCTCTGCCTCTGCCTCTGCTCTAGTAACAAGCTCAGTCTACATCCCAGTACCTGTCACTGCGCTTGTCCCTCCGCCTGTCCCTGTACCTGTCGCTGCTCCCACGGCTGTTGTTGAGGACAGTGAGATTGATGTAAATCACCCCTCATCTCTAGATGCTCCTGAGAATGACCCCATCCCTGATATTGTTCCTGGCACGCTGTCTGCCCGTTGCATCTCCGTTGCCCACTCTCCAGTCCCCACCACACCCCTCCATGCCTGCTCATCTTGCACTGCGCCTCTGTCTCTCTCAGCCTCTGCCTCTCTCTCTGCCTCAGCCTCTGCCTCTTCGCCAGCACCAACCCCTGTCTCTTCCCCGTCTATTGGCAGGACACCGAGACGCCTGCGGCGACAGAAGCAGGTCAGCGTGGAGACTGGAAGCAGCGGCGGCAGTGGTGGTGGCGGTGGTGTTGGTGTGATGATTGATGTTACTCGCAACAGGAGTGAGAGTGGGAGTATTGAGGGGGAAAATGAAATGGTGCAGGGAGAGGGTGAAAGGGAGGAGAAGACTGTGGGAAAAGCTCACTCACAGAAGGTATTAGTCAGGAAAGCAAGCATTGAGTCAATAGACGCAGGAAAAGCAGTTGATGGTGAGCTTGTTTGCTCTTCTTCATCCTCTTCCTCCTCTTCATCCTCTTCATCCTCTTCCTCCTCTTCCACCTCTTCCACCTCTTCATTCTCTTGCTCCTCTTCTTCCTCATCCTCGTCCTCATCAACTACTGCTGATAGTAGCACCCCACCCCAGAGGCTGCAGACAGACCACCCTGCGGATCAGCAGTTTCTTCTGGCCACTCCGTCAATTCCCACTCCGTCAATTACTCCGTCAATTCCCACTCCGTCAATTCCTACTCCGTCCATACTTACTCCATCGACACCCACCCCTCCTGCCATGCAATTTCACTCCACTTCGGCATCTCAGATGTCTCCTCCCCTGATGTCTCCTCTTCCTCCTCCAAATTTTGCATGTGTTCCATTCATTCCACCGAATGTTTCTCCTTGTTCCAACGGGCAGCAGGCGTTCCCGCCACCCAACACCCAGAAACCATTCCTGGCCCACGGCTCCCAACAACCACTCCCACAGACAAGCTCTCAACAATTATTATTACAAGTGCCAACAAACCCCCCTAAACCCTTTCCACCACTGAGTTTGCAAAATCCATTTCTGCAAACAAACTCCCAGCATCCAGCTTCACAACCACAGTCAAACACTCAACAACAGCAGCCGCCCTATTCACAGCCTGCTCTGCAACCATCACCCACTCAAGGCAAGCAGCCATTTCTCCAGCAGTTCC
>BNWK01000278.1 GCA_025998775.1 Alphaproteobacteria bacterium
ATATTAGCTGGTATGGTCGGAGGATTTATGTATCTTCCAATTTCCGTTTTTTCGGAACTGTGGGCTATTCCGTTTTTCATGACAAAGTTCAATGTTAATAACGAAACAGCATCTTTCGCGTCTTCCATTCTTTTTATCGGATTCGCTATTGGTGGTGTGTCTGTAGCTCTGGTTGCCAAAAAGGTGAATGGATACGTAAAAACCATACGATTTTCCATAGTTAGCGTTGCTCTGCTATTTATTCCAATGATATATGCTGAAAATGTGTATCTATCATTTATTGTGGTATTTCTGCTGGGAATATTGACAGCAGCCGAAGTTATGGTTTTCACCTGCGCTAAAAATAACGAGTCCCCCCATATCGCCGGCACCGCCATCGCATTTGCCAACGGATTGGTTATGTTGGCCGGAGCGGTGTTCCAGCCAATATTGGGAGTTCTACTGGACCTCTTCTGGACAGGAACCATGTCGGAAAGCGGTATTCATCTATATGATATCTCCTGCTACCAGAAAGCAATATTGACTCTTCCCATTTGTTTCGTGATAGCGTTTATCCTATCGATCTTCATGAAGGAAACAATCGGAATGGAAAAGGAACCATCTGGTAGGTAGGAGCGAATCGCACAACCTTTGGCTGGTTATCTGATGCAATTGGCTCGTTCTGCAAGGACGCCTATACGGATACTAGGCCATCTTGTAGGAGTAGACTTTGGCTACTAGCGTCGGTCGCGCAGGATTATTTTTTTCGTTTCTACTAAACCTCTAGCTAGTCCGGATGTCCCGTGGACGGCACCAGCGGCCAGTAAGAGGTTCCAGATCGCGTCTGTCACGTCGAATGCAAAGGCCCAGTCCAGGGGCCTCACTCCGAAGCCATCTTCGGCATTTACGTCGCATTTTTGCTTTAGTAGAAACTCCAGCATACCTATTTGGCTTTTCAGGCTAGCTCTGAGCGGAGTCGATCCACTATTGTTTTTAGCTTCTTTGTCGGCCCCAGCTTTTACTAGCAGTTTTGCGATGGGCACATTGCCGGTTCTTGCCGCTGCGTGTAGTGCAGTGTCCCCCAGTCTGTTCTTTAGCTCAACAAAAGCCCCTGATTTAAGTAGTAGTTGTACGACGTCATAGTGTCCATTCTCCACTGCTACGTGTAGTGCAGTTGCATGTGAGAGCAGTCCGGAGTCGTCTCTTCCTTCCGTATCTATAGCGTTGACATACGCATTGTCGTTATCGTGTTCGCGCAATAGTTGGCTGACTAATTCAACGTTTCCTTCTCTAGCGGCCTGGTGCAAAGCTTCTAACGGTGCAAGCGACAGCAGTATCGCTACACATGCGCCACATATCATTTTTTTCATTTTTCTCTCCTATATTTAAAAAAACATACTATAATCGTAGCAAAAAAAAACGGTTTGCCAAGTGTTTTTTGAGGATCATTTTACAAGAAAATGAAAATTATTGATAGCGCACGCACATACATCGCAATAATCAGCGAAGTATATCAATTCAAGGTGAGAAGTTGGAATTTCTTTTTTAGCATTTACTAGCCTTCGGCTCTCTGAATGAAGGTAATTTTAATACTTTTTGCTATAGCAACAGGTTGTTGCAACTTGTTCTTTGTTGCAGAATCATTTCTAAGAAAATCTTTGTTTATTAATTGTTTTAAAAATATAAAATTTTTTCTAAATGTGACTTGCTAGTAGTTTTTTTTTATATTAAAAAGATCATAGAACTTGTTATGCAAATGTTATAAAAATACACAGTTTGTTGTACAAATTATTTTTTGTTTTAAGGGAGTTAAGATATGAGGAAACTATTGGTTGGAGCGTCAGTCATAGCACTG
>BNWK01000279.1 GCA_025998775.1 Alphaproteobacteria bacterium
TTCCGTACTTTATCAAATTCTTAGAACCGCAGTGTTTACAACATTCCATTTCTACCTCCACAACGAAATATGAAACATGATACTACTTTTGGTTGGCTCCACCAACTAATTAATTAGAAGTCTCTAAATTTTACAATACATAGAACAGATAACAGGAAAGCCAAGTACTTCATGAATTCTCTCAAATGTGACGCAAAAACCTTACCACCCTCCTCACCTTTTTATTCAAAATAAGATGCGCTAATCTGTTGATGTATTTAACAAAATGAGGAATTATGCATCTTAGAAAAACAGGAGGCGCGTCAGATTTGTCAAAATGTATTGAAAACAATCTGAAACAAAAGGTTCCAAACATTGATCCAAGACTTGTCCTTGCAATCTCAGATTGCGTTGCGGCAAGTCTCACGACCAGGAGCGTAAATTCTTATGAATGGATCAATGTCCTTCCAAATATTTGCACAAAAAAATCGCAAGAAAGCCGTATTCGTAGGCTTTTAAAAAATAAAAAAATCACCCTTGTCGATTTTATGAAAAATTTTGTGCGGGAAATCATTGATATTCTGCTGAAAAAAGACGAAACAATAACTTCGATAATGGACCAAAGTCAGATCCTGGAAGATAGGCAGTACTTGATGATTTCGCTGCGCGATCTTCGATTCTATTCGTTTTGAAAATAGAGCGCTGCCTGTTCTTTGGAAAATCGTGGACACAAAGGGAGCTATTGGGTTTGATGTGCAAAAAAATCTCCTCGATCAGCTTTTGGAGATGGTACCACCTGGAGTTGAGATTTTGCTGGCGGCAGATAGATTCTATGGGACCAAAAGTTTTGTCGAATGGTGTCAAAGGGCCGGCTGGCATTACCGAGTGAGATTGAAAGGAAATTTAACATTCCAATATGAGGGTAAAAACATAACAGCGAAAGATGTTGGCAAACTTCTGGGGCCAAGGGTCATTGAGGCAAAATTTAATGAGTCAAATATTCAAACGAATTTGGGATATCTTCACGAAGAAGGACACGAGGAGGCATGGATCATTGCGATGGATTGCGATCCCTCGAGAGAAACAGTTTTGGATTATGGACAACGCTGGGGCATCGAATGCATGTTCTCAGATCTAAAAAGTCGTGGATTTTCAGTGACAGAAACACATTTGGGAGATGTGGAAAGATTGGAAAGGTTGTTGCTTATTTTGGCCATAGCACTTTACAGGGGAGCCTCTGTGGGCTTGCCAGAATAAGTAAAGGAAAAATATACAGAGAAAAAACAAGACAGATCCAAAAGATCATTTTTGACAAAAGGATTGGCAACTATCTTCTCCATGATCGTTTCGTCTAATTTCTTTCACGAGTTGTGGGCTCATGTGCCGTGGATCACGTGAAAAAAATAAAGGCGGGTGGTAAGGCCAGTATCTATTTTTAGTGCAGATTTAATCCAAGTCTGCTATAATCTCTCATAATCCAAGCAAAACTAATCATGGTACCACTGTGATTTTGGTGCCATTTTTGGGGCCACATTTCATGTTTTTCAAAATACGATACTGAAAATTCAGAGAAAAATGCGGTCACTTGCGATTTTTGAGCAGGGGTTCAATAGCCTTGATGCTCAGCGTATTGCTGCCGAAAACTACATTCGGAGTCAGCAAGGAAAAGGCTGGATTATTCTGCCTCAACACTATGATGACGGAGGATTTTCCGGAGGAAACATAAACAGACCTGCTCTGAAAGAGCTGTTCGCAGATATTGAAGCAGGTTTAGTCGACACGGTTGTAGTTTACAAAATAGACCGACTTTCACGATCACTGTTTGATTTTGCAAAAATCATCGACCTATTTGA
>BNWK01000280.1 GCA_025998775.1 Alphaproteobacteria bacterium
TGATATAATGCCACCTGAGGAAATAGAAAAGGAGAAAGCTGAGGTTGCTGCGCAACACCAATTGGAAAAGGAAAAAGAAAGAGATATTGAGAAGGAGAAAGAGATGTTCAGACAAGTGAGAGAGACAGAGAAAGAGCTTGGTGAAAAGGAGAAAGAATTGGAAAGAAAGAAAGAACGTAGGGCAAAAGAGATGATTAGAGAAGGAGATGATGGATTTGATGAAGAAGAAGAAGATAAGGAGAAAGAGAAACCTGAAGAAGATAAGGAGAAAGAGAAACCTGCGTTAGCTAACGAAAACCTGCAGTTAGAGAAGGATATGGAGAAAGAGAAGCCTGAGGAGGATAAGGAGAAAGAGAAACCAGAGGAAGAAGAAGAACCAGACTTAATTCCGATAAAAGAGGAAGAAGAAAATGAAGGCGAAGATGAGGAGACGATGGCAAGAAAACGTGATGAAAGAATTGAAGAAATCACTAGATACTACCAAGAAAAAATAGATGATGAAGCTGGAAAAGCAAAACCTAATAACCACAGAATTGGTGGATACAAAGGAGCAAGGAGAATAGCAATTGAAGCAGAGCATATGAGATATCGAATGGGAATGAAGGCTTTTGAAGAAAGGAAAGAGAGAAAGAAAGAGGAACGTAGGTTGAAACGAGAGATGGAAATTGAAGAACGAACGTTAAGGCAACAGATGAAGATGGAGAAAGAGAAGGAAATGGAAAGAGAGAAAGAACGTGAAAAGGAGAAAGAGATGATGAAGGAGAGAGAAATGGAAAAGGAGAAAGAGTTTGAGAAAGAGAAAGAGAAAGTTAAGGAAAAGGAGATAGAGAAAGAGAGGGAAACAGATAAGTCAAGAGACCTTGAACGTAGAGTTGAAAGAATTGAGAAAGAGAGAGAAGAATGGCGAGAAGATCAAAGACAAATGGAGAAGGATAGAGAAGAAATGAGACAGGCACTTCGAGAAGTACAACAACAGAATGAGGATGAAACCAAGAGACAAATCGAAATACTAAAGAGACGTCATGCTGAAGAATTAAAACGACAGGCTGAAGAACTTAAGAGACTCGAAGAACGATTGAGAGAATCAACACATAAGGAGGTTGAAGAACTTGCTGCGAGAGTTGATCCAGAAGTAAAAGAGGCAAAAGAAGAAGCAAAGGTTGAAGAAGAAGTTAAGCAAATAAACAAAAATGAACATAAATTAGAAGATCATCAATTAGATGACTTAGATTTGGAAATAGTTGAGTCGAAAACTCTGACTCCTGAAGAAGATGCTGCGATAATTGGTGCAGGACTACTTTTACAAGAAACTGTGGATGAGTACAGACCAACCGAAGAAGACAGGGAAACGAACGAGAGAGCAGCAAAACATATCGAAGAACACCATGATGAGGAAGCAATTCTCTCATTAGCCGCACAACAAGGAAACTGTTTATGGATAACCGATAGAAATCAATTGAAGACTGATAGACCAGATGATTACAAGGAGATTCAGAGAATGATGGCGAAGTTCAGGAATTTTGTGAAATATCAGCAACACAACAGAGTTATGACGAAAAGAAAACATAGAGCAAATCCAACAAGAATGTACACTACTCATCACATCATGGATGTGAAAAACTTAGACAGATTAAAGGAATCGCTGAGGACAATCTTTGAAATCTACTGTATGAGAAAGCCAACAAAAATGATGATAATGTTTTCATATCTCACAGAGACAGAACACCATAATGCAGATGGAACTAGCACTTACACTCATGAGATAACAGAAGCTTCAACAGTGAGATTTTTTCAAAAAGATTTGATTCCAATTGTTGTTCATAACGCTG
>BNWK01000281.1 GCA_025998775.1 Alphaproteobacteria bacterium
ACACACACACACACACACACACACACACACACACACACACACACACACACACACACACACACACACACACACACACACACACACACACACACACACACACACACACACACACACACACACACACACATACACACACACACACACACACACACACACTTCTCCTGATCTCACTTTCACATTCCACGCCCTTGTCACCTGCTTCGCTGCTGGATTCCGGCTGTTGCATACACCACCCAACCCAGACGTCTATCGCCTCCCTCAATTTCCCCTCCTTCGCCACGTATTTCTGCCCTGCCTTCTTCAGATCCATGTTCCTACCCCTCTCCTTCTTTGTGTCTCCCTCCCCCCCAAGCCCGTTCTTCCCCGCTTCCAACTCCCCGTCTGCCTCCGCCTCCTTCTCCATATCCTTATCCTCCACAACCGGTTCAAAGTCGTCGTCCTGCGTGTTCAGCATGTACACAACATCCGTCGCATCTGCCCACACGTGCGCCCGTGACTCAGCCCTGAAGAACACGTTCACCCCATCCCGTCTGCAATCCTCCCTGAACACGTAGCACACCGGGACGTTCGGCTCTGCCAGTTGTGGTGGTGTATCTCCTGCATGCCTCCTCATTGTCTTCTCCAGTGGTGAGATACCCAGTTCCTTTTCCACATCAGGTACACCTGCTCCAACCTCCGCTTCTCCTCCTCCAGCACACGTGTATCATGGTAGCGTCGTATCGCTTTCTCTGCTTTTTGCACGCGATTGTAGACCGCCGGACGGAGTATGTCGGCCGCTTTTTCCCGCAGCTTCTTCGCCACATGCACGATGTCCATCGCCCGGTTGAGGACCACTGAGTCGTTCCCGTCCCACAAGTGATGGTAGAAGAACACGAGCAGGGAGTGGTAGTAGCAGAGGGTGTTGTTGTATGGGTTGGATGTGAGGAGGACGATGGGGTTCAGCACACGATGGAACAGCTCGATCAGCCGGTCCTTGGGGAAGTGGATGATCAGGCCCTGGCTGATCTTGTGAACGTACGTTTCCGCCACCGCCGCCGTGTACGTCTCCAGCTCCGGCGAGAAGTGGTGGAACTTGATCTTGTTTGCGTACTCGCACAGCATGCATTTCACGCGCCTCACATACTCGTTGCTTTTGAGCAGAAGAAGCTGCCGCCTCTCCCAGTCCCGCACTTCTGCATCATGCTCCACACCGTCAGGCCGCGCATCTGCAGCCCGTCGAACGTCTCCTTCACCGTCATCCCCACCAGCTCCACGATCGCAAAGTAGATCAGAAACTCGATCGTCAGCATCTCGTCCGCCCACACCTGTGCAGCAAGCAGCCTAGGGTTCTTCTTATCCTGCCTTTCCGCCCCCTTGTTCTTTCTCTGCCCCTTCGCCTGCGAGATATGCACCCCAGCCAGTCCCAGCGAGAGTGAGGGCACAATGTTCTCCTTCATTATCGCCTCCCTCCACATCAAGAACTGACCCACCGTCTCCACACCCGCTTCCGCTAACCTATCCACCAGCTTTTGCACCGTCGGCATCTTTTCCGCCCAGAAAGCGTTTCCTTCCACTGTGTTGAAGCCTATAGGAGGGCCTTTGGTCTGCGCGGAGGGGGAGGCGGAGGCGGACGCAGCAGCTGACACTCACTTGAACACCGAAACATGACCCGAAAACGCAGAGGGGCCGTTGTCGTCTGCGAAGTTGGCAGCAACTGTGAGTAGTATATAATATGGGACACTTTTTATACCCTGGGTCCAAGGATAAAAACAGCCTCTAATCATCACTTTAACCCCATAAAACCCCATACTAGTACCATTTTGGGGCATCAGCCCGATTTATCATT
>BNWK01000282.1 GCA_025998775.1 Alphaproteobacteria bacterium
AAAAAAGAAAGAAAAAGAAAGAAAGAGAGGAAGTAAAGAAACAATTAAAAATTGTTTTTGATGATGATGATACTGATGAGAAAGGCTCGGGAAATAAAAGTAAAGGTTCGAGAAGTAAAAGTGCAAGTAAAAGTAAAAGAAATGGAAATAAAACATGCAACCGAAATGAAAAACGTTATAACTAAATTCAAAGATAACACTGATGGTACTCACATGACGTTTTCATATAAACTTATGGACTCAGTAGTACGTACGATTCGGAATCTTGTTGGTACAAAAGTGAGTAGATTCATGAGTGCAAAAGTAGTCCGAGACATGGTTGATCTTTACAACAATACCGTTCACACTGCTTTCGACAATAAATACACACCGCAAGAAGTACAAGATGATATCGAACTTGAAAATTACTTCATCCGGAGATGGACTGCCCGAGCTCAGGTGGTTAACAAATGGAGAACCTCAAGTGGGATGAAAGACTACACCGCTGGAGATATCGTTCTCGTCTATTACCCCCGACCATTACAAAAGAGAAGAAGAAATTTTGACACACTCGCCAGATTCATTAAATACGAAAACGCTTTCAAGGATAACGCTGTTGTTGAACCACTAGATAAAGACAAAGACAAAACGATAAGAGATAAAAATAAAGGTAGAATCATCATTCCTGTATTTTACCTCCAATACGTTTCTGAAAACGAAAAATCAATACCGAAAAAATACCACAACATGTAAGGAACCTTTATCTATCCGAACGTGCTTCATTTTCTGCCTGCCATTCCCTCATTGCTTCATCGATAAGATCATCACTATAACCCGGTTTCTTATGTTTCTTCACGTAATTCACCATAGCTTGATGGATATTACCGTCATCAGGCATTGAAATTTTTGAACCCGAATCACGGTAGTCATCTCTTATTCTCTGTTTTATTTCTCGCTTTTCTTCATCAGTTAATTCTTTCACTTTCTCTTTTACTTTCACCTTTTCTTTTACTTCTTCATCATCATCGTTTTCCCTTATTACGATACCACCTAATTTCCTTCCATCTAATGGTTCCACGTACTTCACCGACTTCGCTTTTTCCGACTTCGCTGTCTTTTCCTTTAATGGTTCCTTCAATGGTTTCGCTTTTTCTTTTTCCGGCTTCGCCTTCGGTTCCGGCTTCGCTTTTCCTTTCTTATTCGATTTTTCTTTTCCAACATATTCATCAAACTCTCCACCATCACTGAATTTAACTCTTTGGTATCCACTCAGTTTTACAGCATTACGTTTTGATGGTTCAATATCTTTTCCGTTAGCATATTGTTGAGCCATTTGCTTGCTTCCAGCATTCTTTACATCACCTAACCTTCTGGCTACTTTACTTGATGACGAGCTACTTGCACTCCTCGAAGATCCACCGTGTCTGAGTTCTAACATTTTCTTTTGAGCTCGAAGTTTACATTCACCGACTCTAGAACCCAAATAATCATCATCACAATCTAAAACGTCTGCTTCGGACTTATCACCAAATGTGTATTTTCTATATCCATTACCTTTCCTCACATTTATTTCCGTTATAATCACATCCCTATATTTTCCCTCTTTATAATACGTCGCCATCTTTGTATTTTCTTTATCCAAAACTTTAACTTTCCTTACTTTTTTTGGTTCTTTCACAAATGCACTCCCAGTTTTCGGTTTACCTTTTTTAATTCTACTTCCTTTCCATTTTCCCATCAGTTCCTTTGTGTCTTCATCATAATCATTATCATCATCAAAAAGAATTTTCATTCGTTTCTTTCCTTCTTTCTCCATTTTCTTTTCTTTCTTTTTCTTACTTTTTTT
>BNWK01000283.1 GCA_025998775.1 Alphaproteobacteria bacterium
TCCAAAATTACATCCAGAAGTCTTGAAATGGTCAACTTATCTCTGTTGCTCTTATATCATTTTCAGCACGAAAATTTGCTGGAAATATTGCAGACTAAATTTTGCCAACTAATCAGTTAGAAGTCTCGAAAAGGGAGTAGCAAGGTGCCGTTTGGTTTATTGCCATGTTCTGGTGTTTCAGTTTGATCCGGTTTCCCCCAGAGTCCCGGTGTCCTATATTCTCAACGTCCGCTAGTGCTCTGGCCTGTACTTCTGTATGTAGTATAAGGCGTAGCCATGCAATCGCCATGGATTTGGGGTCCGGTTTTCCGTCCGGTCTTTTGTCCGGTCCTCCGTCCGGTCCTTCATTCCAGCCGCCCCCGCTCGGAGTTTCGAGTTTTTTCAGTAGGTCTTGTGAGTCTTGTCGGTCGGCTGTGTCTGCTGCGAGTTTTGATCTCAGCATGTTCAGTAGTGTCACGGCCAGGCCAGCTTTGTAGGAATCGCTTAGCGGTCCATTGGTCGAAATCTTCTTTTTTCTGACCAAATTTTCCATGTAGCTGGCGTAACCGTGTAGTGCGTCTATCTCCTTCTCCAGGACGTCCTGGTCTTCCGGCTCCTGGCATGGTCTAACGTAGTACTCAGGGCTTTCATGATATGTTAGTCTGTTTTGGGGCCACTACTTTACATACTTCTATCCCGCTCAAGATCAGTGCTTTGTCTCCGTTTTTGTTCAACTGCCGGCCCGTTTGTTCTGCGTATCCTCGACGTATTCCTGATTGCAACACTATTTGAGGCATAGTTGGGTCGGCGGTCCGGTACACAAGCACGTTTCCGCATGCACTGTGATGATTTCCCCTGTCCCTCTATTTTGGGCTGGTTCAGGCCTCTCTTTTCCCTTTCGTCGCATAGGTCCAACATTTCGGTAGTAATAGCCTTGTTGCCAGTTGCGCTCGAATCCGAACTGGGATCTCGGCCCGGACTGCAGCTAGGACTATAGCTGGAGCTGTGGCTAGAACCGGAGCCGGAGCTAGAGCTGGAACTGGAGCTAGAACTGGAGCTAAAACTGGAGCTGCAGCTAGAGCTGGAACTGGAGCTAGAACTGGAGCTAAAACTGGAGCTGCAGCTAGAGCTGGAACTGGAGCTAGAACTGGAGCTAAAACTGGAGCTGCAGCTAGAGCTGGAACTGGAGCTGGTAGCTTTAGTTCTTGCTAATTCTGCAGCGTGAGTGGTTCCGGAAGGTTTCCTGCTTGCTGAGCTCGCTGTGGCGGCCTTGAGCTTGTCCGGCGCAGCAATTGTAGGCGCCATGCTGCTCGAGGAATAGGTCCGGGTAGGGAGAGGATGAGCCTGGAATGTAGCAGCGGCTGTGTCAGGTCCCTGGCCAGAACCTGAGGCAGGGGTGCTAGTATTGTTGTTTTTTTCAGTTTGCTTTCCAGTGGTTTCTTTGCTACCGTAGCCCTCTTCCGTGCTCGGGCTAACTTTTGTGTCGATCGTCGTGGTTGACGTCTTTGTATTTGTCGTCAACGTGGTGGTCTGTTGCGCTGTTCCAGCTTGAACTTTGCTTCCAAATGTTGGCGTCTTCGAGGTTGCTGAGGGCTTGTTGTCCTGCTGCAGTGGCTGTTTGGTGGCACTTTTTGTTTCCTGCGAAGCCTTAGATGCTGCAGCTTCACTTATATAACATGTCGAAACAATTCCAACAATAACGACGGCTGACAGCAATCGGCCCATTCAACACTGAAGTGCATCAAGTAGCGACCTAAAAAGAGAGCATTTTTGGTGATTTGGGCAAAAGAAGTAGTGAAAAAGCCACGCAAAGAAGTTAATCTCGAGTTAATTATAATAAAGAG
>BNWK01000284.1 GCA_025998775.1 Alphaproteobacteria bacterium
GTACCTTTGATTGTGACTGTTTGTGTATATTTGTGTATATATTACGTGCTTGTGTACGCGTTCATGCGTGTATGCGTTTGTATACGGGTGCGTAAGTATGTGGTTGTGTGGTGTTCGAGAGTTCGATTGCTTTACTTTAATGCTGGCGGTGGGAGAGGAACAGACAGCATTGATTGGTCCGGCTTGGAGTTGAGCGTTTTAGATATAATATCTCTTCTCCTCTTTCATCATCATCTTCAGCCACCCCCCATATTATACTTCCTTCATTTCTTTCTTATTTTCTTTACAGTTTTCGGGCGATGTTCAGAGGAAGCCTGAGTTGTTGTTTTGGTACATTGAAGATGTTGTCTAAGCATATCACACTCAATAAATTCTATCTATCTAGGTATATCAGTGAACAAGTGAGAAATAAGGAAGATGAGAAGTAAGTCCTTCCCACTTGTCGACAAAGTTAGATATGAGCACACACGGATGACGGTGTGGGGAAAAAATAGAACAGAATAGTATGAAGAAGATGCTGCAGAGAGAGATAGAAGAGGGATTTACGATACACATGTTTACAACGGACACAATATTCATGTCATAATCACACAAAAACATCCAGTAGATTTTTAACTTTTTTCTCTTTAGTTCTTGACCCTTACCTTTTCATCTTTCTTCACCATCAAAACTACTTCCTCGTCCTCCCATTCTCTCTCTCTTAAGCACGCCTGCTTCCGGTTCGTTCCAGCATGGCTATCTGGAAGGTATCCCCTGCACAACCCAAATCACACACCCTGTGCCCAAAAAAAAACATTAGTCAGCAGTACTCTCTCCATTTGTATTAATAACACTATTCCCTTCCCCCGAACAAAAAAACTCTTCAAATAAATCTCCACCGTGCAACATCCTTCCCTCTCACCATCCTCATCTCATTCTCCCTATTATTATATCAGAAATGCGTCATTCATAAACTCTCCTGTAAACTTTTCGCCATCGAGTTTTGTCAGTGTCCCTTTCCCATGCCTTTTATCACCACTCCACTGTCCTTCATATCTACTACCGTCAGCATATACGCAAACGCCATAACCTTCCATCATTCCATTCACAAACTCTCCTGTGCACCTCTCCATGTGTATGTTCCCGTTCCAGGCATTTTACCTCTTTTCCATTCTCCTTCATACATACTTCCACTGGCAAACGAAACCATACCCTTACCTTCCGCGAAGTTGTTCACAAATTCTCCCACATATCCATCACCACTTACCAATGTGAGTGTTCCTTTCCCATTCTTTCTATCTCCACTCCACTCCCCATCATACACTCCTCCATCAGCATACACGAGAATACCCTGACCTTCTTTTACTCCATTCACAAATTTCTCCATCCGAGAGTGTCTATGACCCTCTCCCCTGCCTTTTCCCTTTCGCCCACCATCCCTCGTACCGTCCTCCATCACCGTATCTGCACACCCCCCTTCCGTGCGGTATTCCCACACACGTCGATCCTTCGTAACGATCCCCTTCATCAGGGTACGAAAGCACAGCATCGTCTACAAATCAAGATATAATTATAGATATATATATAGCCTCATATTTTCAAATTAACATTCAAACAAGAAATCTGAACCCAATGAAAGATTCGTTGTTTTGACCACAAATACGCAAGCTTCGTCATTCCGATGATTTATGGGGGAAGAAGAAGAAAGAGGGAAAACAAGAAACTGCAATTTAAAAAGGTCTCACAAACACTCCTGGTCTTTATTTTATCTCCTATTAATTTTAGAAGTTTCATGATGATATCCCGATTTAAATCTATGAGTCCGTTCAACATGTTGTAATG
>BNWK01000285.1 GCA_025998775.1 Alphaproteobacteria bacterium
GCGCGCCCGCCTCGTGCTATTTGGGGGTGATTCCAAAAGCGGCAGATTCCAACTCGTGCTATTTGATGCCATAGTAAATTTTGGCTCCCCTATTACTAAGTTTTTTCACGGCAAACCTCTGGAGTGATTCCTTTCTAGGTCGTTTCAAAATATATGAATTTCATTTGCACAAATGAGACCTCTCTGTGAGTAGAATAACCACCGGAGAGGGGGTGTTGTGTTTTTATAGTCTGCAATCAGTGTATGACAACGAAACATGTTTGTATGTTCCTTTTTTTTTTAATAGCTGTTTTTCAGGCCATATAATCGGTTTTGAAAGAGTTTTTGCCTCAAAAACCAGTTTTGAATTTTTCCACTCAGTCTGATTCTATCTAACGAAAGCCACTGGAAACTTGGTTTCTTCGATTTTACAATATTCAAACAATATGGAAAACATTCCCAAAAGGAATCTTCAAGAAAATTCTTTTTTGTGAATTTTTTTCGATTTTTGGTAGAGGATTGGACCTGGAGGACCAATGAGACCACTATGATTTGTGGAAATGCTTCTGGTTTGATCTTCTATTATCATGTTTAATACTTTTGGTTTGTTTTTTTAGCGGTTTTGCCGTCTTGTTTGAGAAAAAAGTAATTCTATTGTTGAGGATTGACCTTTTTGACGTTTATGTAATATGAACATTTTAATGATTGCCAATATATCCAGGATGGTTTGGATGCTTTATTTTGATGTTTTGATTAACTTTATTTCACTGATGGGCCTTTTTCTGATCCTTTGGAATTTTTTTTGTTCTCAACCTGCTGACAACCTTAGTATTTTACCCTCTGGCCAGAGTTACTCTTTCCACTATATGAAGTTTAATGTATTCCAAAAGATGCGCCTTGGTCTCTTCCATGTGTGTGATATGGGCTTTTTCAAAAGACTTGGTCGAGAAACTCACTGGTGGGCCTTTTTTACTTATTGGTACTTAGTGACTGAAAATAGGTTTTTTTTTTTTTTATATAAAAACGACTTTATGTAAGTTAGTTTTGGTATAGGAAGATGCGCAAACATCGAAAATGAGAGTGTGATAGCAAGACGGGGCTTAAGGGATAGTAATTTCAATATTGCTAAAATAAAGTTATTTCGACCATCAGGGGTATTTTTTCACACTTCAATTACTTTTTGAGTTGGGGGGAAGGAATGATGGAAACTTTTTTTTTGAGCTCTTGGGAGGGTTAATGGAAAGGGGGCATACGCGATTTTTCATAAAAGTGTAAGTAAGACGCACACTAAAAATCATTTTTTTCCTGTACAAATTTTTCTGCACAAAAAATTGGGGAATGGTGGCGACACGCACGCATTTTTGTAAAATGTGGCGTTCCTGCTCTGGATCATTACAACCCTATCTCACCGTTCGGCAGGGGTCCCAGAGGCTGGAACGCCAAACGCCCCCACACAATATACTTTAACTAACCATAAGGTTTACTAACCAAACTGAAACACCTTGATTTTTTTTTTTTTTAATAAATTCATCTAGAAACTAGATATTTGTGCGGCCTTACGGCCGCACGCCTCGTGCTATTGGGGTCAAATTCCAAAAGTCATCACGTTCCAACTCGTGCTATTGGAGGCCAAATTAACGTACTAAGGTCCCTTATTAGTAAGTTAGTTGATGAAAAACCTCTGGAGTGACTAGATATTGGCGCGCCTTGCGGCGCGCCCGCCTCGTGCTATTTGGGGGTGATTCCAAAAGCGGCAGATTCCAACTCGTGCTATTTGATGCCATAGTAAATTTTGGCTCCCCTATTACTAAGTTTTTTCACGGCAAACCTCTGGAGTGA
>BNWK01000286.1 GCA_025998775.1 Alphaproteobacteria bacterium
TTGGCGCTACCGTAAATCAAGTAGAAGTATCTGAGTTTTATGAATACTTGACTTCAATTGTGATAACTATTCAACCAGGATATAAGCTTTTCAGCAATGTAGTTTCCAACTCGAAAGATGTAATAGTAGTATATATAACGGGACCTTTTGCACTGACTTCGAAAAATCATGGTTTTGTATCGCGCAACCTCTCAAAAACATTGAAAATACACTAATTCCTACAACTTTGTCAAAATTCGCTCTGGTTCCACTGGTTCCATTGGAACCACTTTTTCGAAAAACAAAATCCGAAAAAATATTTTTGTGGTCGGTCCTCAAGAAGTGAAAAAAATAATTTTGCACCAAGTTCGAAAAACACTCAAAACCAATTTGCACCAACTTCCAAAAATAATGAAAATCGTAAGTGTTAAAGCAAAGCCAATAGCAGATTTAATTGAGCCTCAGTCAACCCTGTACTTCCTATTTTGAGTGATCCAACTGCCAGTTCCTCTGAGATAGATGCTTTTCCGATTACAGTTAAATGTTCTTCATCATTTATTCCTATCGTTGCACTTCCTTGAATAATAACATTATGACTTTGTCCTCCTAAGTAAATTGTGTTATCTCCGAGCCCATTATATTCACTAATACCGAATCCAATTGCAATACTATACTCTCCATCAACAACGTTGTTATTACCTAAAGCAAAGCTTCTATCTTTATTGACTATGTTGCCGTCTCCTACGGCAAAACTATATCCTCCACTGACTGTGTTGTTATTACCAACTACTGTGCTACCTTCACCTGTAACAATGCTATCACTGCCTATTTTTATACTACCATCACCTTCTCCGAGATGAAGATTTAAATTAATTATTCCATGAATTGCATCTGCTACAGATACAGGGTGTGTCTCACCATTGATTATAGTATCTTTGTAATGAACTTCACTTGCATCTATATGAGCGACTTCATCAAACATTTTATCAAGTGCCTGTGCAACAGACGTGGATTCTACTACCTCTTCATCATTGTCATCTAAGTGTACGAAATCTTTGTAGTGAACGTTGGTTGCTTCCATCGGAGTAACAGTCTCATGTAATCTGTCAAGCTCCATTGCCACAGATATAGGTTGTATCACATCTTCATCATTCACATCTTTGATTATAGCGTCTTTGTAGTGAACACTACTTGCTTCAATTGTTCTTCCACCACCTTCTCCACCAATTCCTTCAACGATGTCAGGATGAACTTTGAGTTGTAGCGAACCGTCTCTGCCGCTCTCAACAAGCATAGAACTACTTCCTTTTATGACAACTGTTCCGGATCTTCCATTGACTGATTCCACGATATGTGGTGACATGTGATTGAAATAATCGTAAGTCATTTCATTGACATAAAAATAATTGTTTCATGCACTCTCATCCACCAACAGCAACTCCAACTCCGCAATGAAATCTACGTACGAGCGATACAACTGATCCGTAAATCCATTATAACCGCGTATGTAAAAAGTAACTTCTCTTAAGTTATCCATGGTTACATCGTACTCTTTCACACAATTATAGTTGTTCACCATCATTACAAATCCTTCTTTTCCAATTACTCTCTGCAAATCTTTTGCCATTGGACCTCCATGACTTGGACTTCTCGTGGAAATCATTACATCTTTCGAGTTGGAAACTATATTGCTGAAAAGCTTATATCCTGGTTGAACAGGTACCACAATTGAAGTCAAGTATTCATAAAACTCAGATACTTCTACTTGATTTACGGTAGCACCAAGTACTCTGATTATCTTCTTATATTTCGCTGGAGCATTGATGAACCAC
>BNWK01000287.1 GCA_025998775.1 Alphaproteobacteria bacterium
AACTGTTAGTTAGTTAGGTGATTTTGCTGACTCAGATTTTGTACAAGGTTTGGCTGGAGTAGTAACGCCGGCGCTGGATATGGCAATACCTGGTCTTGGAATGGGTATCAGTAAAGGTCTCGATTGGGTTGGGAAAGCTGGTGCGATCTCTAAGGGACTATCTGCTGACTACGCAGCATAAGTGATGACTTTGGCGTTGGTGATATTACAAGGAATGTTGCCACTGGAAAATGCAGCCAATACAGATAAAGAAATTTACCCGACGGCATAAAATTCGCAAAGAAACCTGACGATTTGCATCCAAGGATCGAGCTAAAGGCTTTGCCATCTGCTGAAGATGATCAAACATACCGAGGGACGGACGTAGAAAGACTTGACTAAGATATTATCGATGTTTTCTATTTTTTTATTTCTACCCAAAAGACAATGCAGAACAACTTGCACAAGATTTTAGTTCTAAACGAAGTTGGCTCGGTTAATCAACTTTTACAGAAGTTCGACCCCAAGCTCGGTGATGTCGAGGGAATCGGTAAATACAGTTATCTGAGCGTTGAATTCACGTCACCGAAACCCTATACACAGCCCACTGAAATCAGTATTCGTCTCACAAATGCAAACGTTGATATCGTTGAATTCCATAGATCGTTCTTCACCTTGTTTCTTGATATCTGGCTCAACGTCTGGGTTCCAGATAATAATTTTGATGCGTTCTTCTTGAATCCTGGAGGTACATACAATGACATCGTGACTAAATACATTGAGGAGCTTGATTTATTCTTCGTTGGATTCAAAAACGCCACTGATTGCATCGACTCCTACAAATTGCAACACAATGGTGTGGACATCGGAACAACCATGCAAAACCGCGCCACTATCGAGTCATTCCTGTATAACCAGATGAAACCTCAGATTGAGAAATCAAACAAACATGGCTCATATTCACTGTGGGATGACGTTGTGAGGGGCGATGAAAGTGTTTGTGGTGTCTTTTTAACGTACGCTGAATTAAGGACACAACTAACTGCAGAAAACCATAGAATTCATGTTCAATTTCCCGTCACAATTGGATTCGATATGCTTTTGCCTCTGCAGGGCTTTAATCTGTTCCCTAATGCTCTCTTTGGTGATTTATCACTGGTTATCAAAGTCAATCCCAACGCATTGGTGTGGGCAAGTACAGACCCGCAAAAGTTCCTCGTTGAGAGGGTTAGATATAAATTCGTCACCGCACCAAATGCAGAGTATTATGGCATGGCAGAACAGACTGTACAGAATCTCGAAACAATCCTTCGTGAGCGATACTTCAGTCATCGGTTCACTCAAACTCGTGTAGATGGAATGGCAAGGGGTCATGTTTATGCTATTGATTATGGGGGTACCAAAGGGTTTATGGGAGGCTATCCGTGCGTTCCTTTGCGAATGGATCCCAATTGTTGTATCACTCGGTCAGCGGTATCGACGATTATGGGATTTTCGTTAAAAGATTCAGTGAAGCAAGCACTTGCACAATACTACAGTAGTATTCCGTTTGTGATTCCATCAGAACGTATTTGGATTCAAGCATTTAGTACAGGTCCGTCAGCGAGTGGGTTAAACTGCGCCATGAACGCACCAATGATCAATGCTAAAGAAATAATTGGACTATTCCCCAGAACTCCAAATGACCTCACATGTTTCCGAAATCCTGAGTACCATCACTTAATGTTTACGTTATTGAATCGCAATTTCCCACAGAAGGGATGTTGCAGTACAAGCACAGAATTTTACAGAATGGAGATGGAGTCATGTAATCTGGACAC
>BNWK01000288.1 GCA_025998775.1 Alphaproteobacteria bacterium
GGGGGGAGACAGGTGCACCGAGGAGAGAGAGCAAAGAGACAGGCGGGAGCAGCGGGAACTCGAAAGGAAGAAAGTGCATCGGGAGACGGACAGAAGGGGACGACGAAGTGTACAGAGAAGAAGTGTGTGACAGAGCGAGGGAGGTGGACAAGGATTCAGGTGAAGAGAACAGAAAGGAAGGGGATGGAGATGATGCAGAGGAAGAGTGCTCATTTATGACTGAAATAATCTCGTCCATTACTACCCTTTCCAGTTCAATTTCCTTCTCCTTTTTGTCCTCTTAATCATCGTCGCTTTCTGATCCTTTTCTCAACAGCATGAGCAAAGAAAAATTATGGAACAACCAAATTCGATTATAGGCTCGAAGGAACAAAAAGTAGCATGGGGAAGTAGAACCAGGGAGGATAGAAGTATACAGTCGAGGAAACAAGGAAGAAAATATGTTGCGATACACAAAGGATGAAATCAGGAATGGAGGAGTGAACGACTGAATGGGAGACGTATTCACTTATTCTTTGTACTTGGTTACCAGGTACTCCATCATTTTCTTCCTCGTCTTTCTGCTGACAGCAAATTCGACATCTTCAAATCTCAGATGCGTAACAACATCGTAAGATGATGCATCTATTATTCTCCCTAAAAACATGAATTCCAGCATGACAGGAATGGTTTCTGCCCTCAAAGCATCAATCACACGTTTCATGCTTTTGATAGATGATCCAGCCTCTTCCTCCATCTCTCTCTGCATTTGTTCACCTTTGTTTACCTCTTTTCTATTCTCATTCCGTTCCACATCATCCCCTCCAGCCTTCTCTCCAATCTCTCCTTCAGCAGTGTCCTCCTCAGCCTTTCCTTCATCCTCCCCCTCTGCCACTGCCAGCAGTGCCAACATCCCTCCCATCTGCCGTACAAGTCCGGCCTTGCTAATGTGTACTTCGTCCAGCCAGGCGTCCTCCACCATCAACTCCTCTCTGTCGGTGTATTCATTCCTCTCAACGTCTGTTCTTGTGCCAGTGTTTGCTGGGTTTGGTGTGTTTTGGTCGGTGAGGTGTGTGGTTGCGGTGTACGCGAGGACAGCGTATTGTGTGCGGATGAGAGTGGTGATGAGAGACAAGAGAAAAGAAGGATAGGGAGGATCTGAATGTGCAGGAGAAGGGGAAGAGTGTGTAGAAGTCGTACTAGAACACAGAACGTCCACATGAGGAGCAAGTGGAGGGAAAGAAGGAGAGAATCGATGCCGACGTAGAACTCGAAGAAGAAGGAGATGATGATGTTGATGATGATGATGTTGGTGGTGGTGATAAAGCAGAAGATAATGATGATGGTTTGGAAGAAGAAAATGGATACCATGACGTGAAGAGCAAGCAGTTGGGAAGATCCAGAGCCTTCAAATGAATAATCGAATCAGTTTTACCATTGATATGTGTGGAATAGCAATTACCCAGCTTTTTCTTCTCTCCTTTTTCTCTCCTGACTAATTTGGAATGTGTTAGGACCAATACAAACAGAAGCTGCGTTATCGGACAGAGTAAATCAATGATCTCTTTGAAAAACCTGATCTTTTTTTCAAAAAGAGTAACATTCTGTGATTCCTTTACCTGAAAAATGTGACGAAGGAAAGCAAAGAGTGACATAAAAAGTAAGGAAAGAAAAGAACAGACATAACAAACAATGTGGGACTGGTTTTGACTCATCCAACGCTGGGCATCCATCTCAACGACGGCGGTGCATTCTGCACACAGACTGTCCAAGAAAGGCTGATGGATTGCTAAAATCGCCATAAGCGTGCGCACGAATGT
>BNWK01000289.1 GCA_025998775.1 Alphaproteobacteria bacterium
AATCACGACCTCTAAATGATGTGAAAAAAACTTTGCGCCGACTTCAAAAATCGACCTCACTTTGCCACTTTAGCACCCTAAATCGTCAACCGAGGCCGTTATTTCACGTTGCACGATTTGGCGCTCAACGGCCCAAAAATATATTCTTGTACTCAAAGCAAAGCCAGTAGTAAATTTAATTGAGCTTCAGTCAACGATGTACTTCCTATTTTGAGTGCTCCAACTACCAGTTCCTCTGAGATAGATGCTTTTCCCTCAACGGTTAAATTCTGGTCATCATTGAGTCCGATTGTTGCACTTCCTTGAATAATGACATTATGACTTTGTCCTCCTAAGTAAATTGTATTATCTCCGAGTCCATTATTTTCACTTATTCCAAATCCAATTGCAATACTATTCTCTCCATCAACAACGTTGTTGTTACCTAAAGCAAAGCTTCTATCTTTATTTACTATATTACCGTCTCCTACCGCAAAACTATATCCTCCGCTAACTGTGTTGTTATTACCAACTACTGTGCTACCATCACCTGTGACAGTACTATCGCTGCCTAAACATATACTGTACTCACCATCACCAGGATGACCATTATCACCAGTGATTTCATTTCCATTCAAGAACAGTTGTTTATTTCCACCACTTGCTCCAATATTCAAGTTGCCACGAACCTCAGTGTTTTGAGTAGCACTTCCTATGACAATTTTGTTGTTTCCAACAGCCGAAATTTCGTTTCCGATTGCCACACTGTTACTACCATCAACCCTGTTTTGATATCCGAAGGCGTAACCTTTCTCTCCATAGACTATGTTATTGTTTCCGATTGCAGCACTATTTACAGCATCAATTGTGTTACTATAGCCAATTGCACTACTACTGGCATCAACTACTTCGTTAGAGTTTCCAATTGCAAACGATGATGTGCCTGTAACATAGTTACTACGACCAACCGCAACACAGCCATCATTTCTTACTTGGTTATAGCCACCTAAAGCATAACCGACTCCAACCGTAACGCTGTTTTGCTCACCAATAGCAACACCACCAGTTGAAATGCTGTTTTGATATCCTAAGACACAACTTCGCTGTGAGGAGATTGTATTACTACTTCCGACTGCAGCACTGTCATCTTGCGAAATGTTGTTGGTGTATCCAAATGCGTAGCTGTGAAGGCTACTAACGTTGTTTGAAATACCAACTGCACTACTTGATGTACCGTAGATAGAGTTACTACGACCAACTCCAATTGAACCAAACCCAAAGATGTCGTTGCTCTGTCCAAGTGCAATGCTGTTTGCTCCTTCGGACGTGCTTCCATTGCCTAAAGCTATGCTATTAGGTCCTTCACCAGAATGAGTAGTTTCGTCATATAATTTGTCAAGTGCCAATGCCAAAGACACGGGTTCTACAATTTCTATATCATTTTCATCTGTGTGTACGTAGTCCTTGTAATGAACTTCACTTGCCTCAATTGTTCTTCCACCGCCTCCTCCACCAATTCCTTCAACGATGTCAGGATGAACTTTCAACTGCAGTGAGCCGTCACTACCGCGCTCAACAAGCATAGAACTACTTCCTTTTATAGTAACAGCACCAGATTTTCCATTGATTGATTCCACGAATCGTGGTCCATAGTCTCTCCAGTAATCGTAAGTCATTTCACTAACATAAAAATAATTGTTTCTATTGACCAACACCTATGTCCAATTTAGTCTTATAGATTTGTTATCACCTCTATAGAAGTCAAGGTGATCGTTGCTGTTGCTAATCTGTATTGTTTGTAACTGTCCAG
>BNWK01000290.1 GCA_025998775.1 Alphaproteobacteria bacterium
CTTCTACCCACCTCCTCCTCAATAAGCAAACTCAAGATATAAAAAAAGAAAAAGAAATCACAAAAAAACCTCCACTTATTTTCCTATACTTCTGTTGCAGAGGGTGACTATTTTCATACTGAAAGGCATATGGATTATTACTTATTATATGAACGTATTTTTCATTTTAGATGCTCAAAATTCTGCTAATGATTTTTCTGCTTCATAAAAAAAAAATGTCTGGGATAAAACAATAGCAAAATGATCTTCTGTTACACGTTCAAAAAGTTAGACCGAATGACCTTCTAAAATGGATTTGATGAAAAATGAAAACGTAAAAAGAATAAATAAACAAACTCAAAAAATATCAGTATATGATTCGAATTGACAGGAGGTTGGATGGAGAAAAGTTCCACATTCACTGCAATTTTTTTTAATGTATAATACTACATCCGAAAATTAGAACCTTTTGCTTTCAGTGGCCTTTCTCCTGATTGTTGTGGATTTTCAGTCTTCTGAAAATATTCATTCGAAAAAAGAAGCAAACAAGCCTCAAACAAATGTTCCAACATTAACTTCTTCATTTCTATCCTCCACTATGTGTGAATTGTCAGATTAATCAAGTCCAAAAAATGGATTTTACGGTAAAATCCATTTTGATTTTGTACGTTTTCTCAGAACAATGACAATTTCAGCTTTCCAGGAAGAAAAGAAAAAATCAATCTAACTGCAGAACAAAGGACAGTAAAAACAATCACCGTTTTCAGTTAATTTTGTTTACTAAAGAAAAGTGAAAACCATAAAAATATCGTAAACCTTCGTCATGGTACATAGTAAAACAAACATCAGAATTCCCAAAGAGTTCCACCGACCGGTTAGTTTTGAATTGAGGTGAACTTTATGGTTTGTATTTTAGAGTTGATGCTGTGGATAAACATGCTCATTTGCAGCCACGTCTACGTTTCTTGCACAAACCCCCGAAAGTAAGATGGGCAATACGGAGAAGATGGATCGATGAAAAAGAAATAGAAGAATGGGTCCACAAAATTAGAACAGAAATGGTGGTGGAAGTTTTTTCTTTGCTTTCTTTTTCTTTTTTTCTTTTTTGGAAATGTATTCAAGAACCACTTGTTATAAAGGAGGAGTGTTGTGAGTAAAAAAGAGAATAGCAGATGTATTGTTCATTTATTTCGCTGTCTGTATCATTTCATTGTTTTTGTGTTTTATCGTGTTTCGTGTGTGTTTGTTTGATCGTTCTTTGTGATTTAATGTGAAATCAGCAAAATTTAATGTGAAATTCACATGGAGATAAATGATACGGATGAGAAGTATGTTGCAAATTGCATCAGAAGATAATAAGCAAGAGAAACCAACATAACAGCATAAATTTCAACATCACTACGCACAAAGTGCAGAACAAATGTTAGAAGAAAAGAATTCAAACATGCATAGAAAGAAAAGAAGAGCATTCGCACATTTCATCATTCTTTTCCAAATACAAACCCTACATCACCATCATTTTCATCTTCTTTTGTCATTCCTTCTACTTCATGATCGACCTCAGATTCCTTGATATTTTCGTCTTCCTTCTCCAAACCTTTTTCCTCATCTGCTTCTTCACCATCTTTACATTTATCCTCTTTTTTTTCAATGTCATTACGCTCACTTTCATTCTTCTCCTTCTTCTTCTTCTTCTTCTTCTTCTTCTTCTTCTTCTTCTTCCTCTTCTTCCTCCTCCTCCTCCTCCTCTTCCTCCTCCTCCTCTTCCGCATATCCCTCCTCATCCTCGTCTTCGTCGTCCTTTGCT
>BNWK01000291.1 GCA_025998775.1 Alphaproteobacteria bacterium
GGCGGAAGATCCGTGCCATTGTATTTTTCGATGCGTTCCTATCCGAAAAGAAAAGGACAAAACGATCAGAAAAAAATGGAAAAAGCATTTTTGAAACAACTAAGGCATCTTTTGTCCAAGAAATACAACATATACAATAGTAGCAGATCGCGGATTTGGAAACGATAGGTTTGCCGCCTTGTGTCTGGAGAATGGCTTTGATTATGTGCTAAAAAAATGTGACAATTTAAACATATAGGTTAATGGCAACAAGTCGAATTTGAAAGATTTTTCCGGCGAAATCTGAAAGCTCAAAGCGTATGTTCCGGCATGAAAAAAAGAAGCGGTTTTTGAAGTTAAGACCAAAAACGATAGCGCCTGGTTTTTGTTTTTGTCACTATCTGACGATAAAAGCTTTTCAGAAATTTATGGAAAAAGATTCGGGATAGAAAAATGTTTTCAAGACCAAAAAAGCTCCGGATTTGATATTGAGAAAACGAAAATTAGAAAATACAACAGTTTTAAAAGACTATATTTTTCAATGTGTTTGGCGCAATTGTTTGCTGTGCTGGTTGGAGAATATGTGCAAAACAACAATCATCCACTTAAAAAAATTTCATATTCTTGCGGACGTGCTATCAGCATTTTCAAGCTCTAACTCAGCATGAAATTACCCCCTAGATAAGAAAAAATAGAAAAAAATAAAAATATATCTTGATGTTACGTTTTTGATATAGCACTATTCACGCGATCTAATTAGGTAGTCTATTTTTTTTGTGAGAAAGAGATGTATTTGCCAGAATGGGCGCAGAAGTTTAAAGAGCCACGCACGGAAATAAAGTGTATAAAAGGCAAATATTACAAGTATGAAGTTAGCCACAAGTACGATCCGGAGCGTAAGCGTTCTGTCAAAAAGACGGGGCGCTTGCTGGGGAAAATTACGGAGAATGGCAGCTTTGTGCCATCTTCAAAGAATTTATTGCGCGATGCTGTCAAAGAATTGCCAAAAGTAGACATAAAAATCTACGGAATTTACACCTTATTCAATGAGTTACCGAAAGGCGAAGTTGTCTCGCTGCGATCTGTGTTTGGCGCCAAAACGTCCGAGCAACTGCTGTCATTTGCGCTGATGCGCTGGGCGCATCAGTCTCCGATCAAACGTTTGGCGGATTACCATTCGCATGATTTTTGTTCGGAATTTTGGAGCAATGATCGCCTTTTATCAGACAAAGAAATCACGTCCACGTTGAAAAATGTAGGAGAAAACAGAGAGTTAGTGCTCCAATGGATAAAAAAACTCTTGCCTGAAGGCGCTTCTGAAAACGAGAATTTTGCGCTAATGGATTCCACTCATGCCATAAGCGCATCAGAACATTTGCTAGTAAATTCAAAGGGATACAATCCAAACTTCGAGTGCGTGCCGCACGGGCATTAATCAACGAGTCCAGCGTCACGCTGGCGGAAATATCACCGATATCGCGTCTATGTCCTTGTGTATCAAGGAAATGGAGGTCGAAAATGTCATATATATTGCCGACAAAGGCTTCTATAGTGACGACAATATTAGCGCCATGGACAACCGTAAGCTGCAATACATAATACCGCTTCAGAGAAGGAATACCATCGTAAATTACAACCCATTGTTGCAGGCGGATTTCAAAAAAACCAACAAATACTTCATATATCAGAAGCGAATAATTTGGTACTACGAGTACGAAAATGCCGGAAGAAAATACATAACCTTCCTCGATGAGAGACAGCGCGTAGAAGAAGAGCAGGATTATCTTCAGAGGATCG
>BNWK01000292.1 GCA_025998775.1 Alphaproteobacteria bacterium
ATCCAAAGTAGCAGTTGCCGATCATGAACGATTAATGGAGGGCCTGCTCACTTACACACCGGGTCGATTCTGCTCGTACATCTTCCGCTTGATAAAACGCCCTACAAATTGCAAAAGCGTCGCAGGAATTTCGATGAGTTAGAGACTTTTGTCAAATACGACGCTGGAAACTGTGTTGTCGATCTACTTCATCCCTATCCGACAATTCACCGAGCTGTCATCCCACCATACAACACTAAATTTCTCGCACACAGCATGGACGAATATCGGCAAAAATACAACGACATATTTACAGTGTTTCCTGAAAATCCACAATGAACACTAGTGCAATTCGTTATTTTTGTACGGCCTTCAGGCCTGAGGCTTCGGACGAAGTCCTTAGGGTGTAGCCCGTTCGCCAAACGTCATTTTCATCCGCCAGCATTTTTTCAGCCTTCTTCGCCTTCCAGGAAGGAGTCATCATTTGGGTCATCTACTTCCTCCCTTCTTGGCCCAACTCCTCCAATCATCCGCACACCACGTCTAGGGGCAACAGGTGCATGTAATGGTCGTCCTGCAAAGTGGCCAGTTATAATGTCATTTCGTGATCTCGGTCCGGCAGCCACAGCCGCTGCTTTTGCCAATCTGGTTTGGTCTTGGCCCTGCGCCATCAAGTCGATTACGTTGATTTTGATCGGGTTGCGACTCACCGGCTGTAATTGTACGCCCTCAGACACCATCTTACCATCAGCAGCTACCATTTGCACCAACAGTGATGCGGAATTAACGTCATTGAGTATTGCATTCCCATTTACGCCACCGTTGGGGCCATTATATACGGCATTGATTGAATCCTTAAATGCAGCATTGCTAAGGAGACTGTCCGGGTCGGCTTCAAAGTCATACCCTTGCGGATATACGCTAGCCCATGTGCTTGCCCTCAACAAATTCGGGAGTATATTAACCCTCCAAAGTTTGCTTATAAATTTCGATGAAATGTATCCCCAATGTGGGACAGTTAATATCGTATGCCCATCGGCAGCTTTCACCCTAATTCCCCATTCTTTGAGGACTGCCCTAACTACTCTTGCGAATTTGGCATACGCTGGCTCGTTGGCATCTATACTCGCAGCAATTGCCTGTGCCATTTCCGGCCCCCACGGATGCCTTTCCCTATCTGCTGGCGTGAGGTATTTCCTGTAATAACGTTTCTGCAGTTTGTCAATGATTTCCTTATTGGCCGCACGTTCCTGTTTCGTCGGATAATCTTCGTAAATTGCCCTCTTGACCAGCGATTTGGTCCTATCGACAATTCTCATGCCATCAACTGCGAAAACATCATTTGGATCGGTCCTATTGCGGATTATGAAATTATCGGCCGTGCTGGGGTCATTGTCGAGGTCGGCTTCGGCGAGTTCGTAATTCTGCCATTTGGCAGCAGCCTTTTGGTCGCCAACATTTTGTGCAGCAATTGCCTTTTTATTGAGCCGCACCCCCGCAGTAGTTCTCGAATTCAGTTCCGGCACAAATTTAATATGATGACGTGCGGCAATACTCTCAAGTGCTTGGGTTTCCGCCCGAGTGGGGCCCGCCTTACCTGTTCCGAAATTGTTGGCATGCTTCGGCGCCCCTAAATGGAGAATTTTGGCGATTTGGGCATCTGGTGTTTGTGCAAATTCTGGACTCTGCTTCACTGCGGCGATTCTGGCGGCGGTATTTTTTCCACTTCCATAGCTTACATGGTCAGTACGTTGTTTGATAGCAAACGGGTCATAGTCTGGGTTTTCTC
>BNWK01000293.1 GCA_025998775.1 Alphaproteobacteria bacterium
GTTTGAAAAAAAGCATCAACCTCCGTTGTTCCTGTGTCAATACTTCCCTCCCATGTTTTGACATACACCTGTTTTCCGAAACAAGTTTCACCCGTTGCTTGCTGGGTTGTTGTCGGACTTATTATTTTTTGATAACCGAAGACATATAAAGTGTTTCCGGTTGTTGGTTTAATATTTGTTACCGTTATGTCGCTAGTGACAGTTAAATTTCCGTTTATTCTTACTTCGTTGGTTGTTGCTTTCACTCCTGAACCGATTGTAAGCTGTGGCCCTGTAGATGCTTGTATCTGCGAGGTAATTAAATTATTATCGACTGTTAAATCTTTATCTACTGTTAAATTACCGCTAACAGTTAAATCATCACTTATTGATGTTTCTAAACTATCTTTTATATGAGTTATTTTTTCGATTCTATCCTCCACGTCTTCAAGCGCTTCCGCGGATGCCGACCCGTCATTATTTGCTGTCGCCACCAACTCAATACATTTCTGTCCGCTTACTATTTTCGGTTGAATCGTGATACTCCCATCACTTGTGATACTAACATCTCCCGTTTGACCGTTTAATGACGCCACATTCGCAACGGGTATGACACCTAATTTTATTTTTTCATTACCCGCATCAACGGCTACATTAATGGTATTATCACCTTCAATTTCTACGACACCATGTAATCCGTTTAAAGTTTCAACAGGGTTTATGTCACTTGAAATTGTCACTGTTTTCCCGCTTACGTTTGGGGTTACTGTTATCGTACCTGTTGATGTTACGTTGGCGGTCCCTGTGATACCGTTTAAACTTGCTACTGTTGATGAACTTATTATATTACTTAAATTATCATTAATCTTTTGCGTTTCAAACTCGATTTTTCGCTCAACGAATTCAAGCATCTGCGCATCATTTCCTTCCGCTAAATCTAGCGAAGACTGTTTTATATTCCTGAGTTCCGTTTCTATTGGTAGGTAAGAGTAGGATGACATTATATTTCTCTTTGTTACATACAAAAATATTTATGTAAACATTGTAATTTAAAATATTGTTAGTCACCCGAGCTTAGGGGTTGCGGTAAGCCTATACCTGCTGCTAGCCCTCCCGGTCCTGCCGGTGCTGGCGCTGCTCCTCCTCCTGCTGAAACTGGTGATATATCCGTTATCGTTGTGTCTGATTTAGTATATTTAACCCATATTTTTAACGTATCAACTGTAAAAAGTTTTTCAGGCTCGGTATCAAATATTAAATCTCTTCCTACTTGGATAAAATTCATTTCGTTCACAGGAAATGGCGTAATAAAAACATTTTCGTCTCTCAGTATTTTTATGTATCCGCCATATGATATGAATGCTGAACCCTCAGGGAAGAAATCCGTTATCTTGTCTTCTGGTGGAAAATCTGAACTGCTCAAACCTTTGACATAAACAGGGTCACCGAAATAAATTTCATTTGTTTATCTCTCGCTTTCATCGAGTTCTAAAGTTATAGTATCTGGCGGTCCTGCTGGCAATACCTCAGGCTTATTTTCCAGCTCTTTAATTCTTTCTCTCAACTCTTCTAAATCTACTTTTAAATTATTAATTTCTGTCTCAACCGTTAGATATGCGCCGTAATTAAATGAATGAGAAGCCATAATGTTTATATAAATATAAAAATAAATATGTTAATATTACTTGTATATGAATATTTAATCAGAAGTTTTGGTATATTCAATAGTTACACAATATCTGGAGTTATTCGTGCCGTCTCTGGGAGCAACAGA
>BNWK01000294.1 GCA_025998775.1 Alphaproteobacteria bacterium
CCAGTAAAGGCCAACTTTTTCACAGCTTGTTTTCCGAGGACACCGTTCTTAACCCGGAATGAGACGTTTTCGGCATAACTGATTTTCCCCTTTTCGACGGAATCGATGTAGTTATCGGCATTGATGTGATTCCGTTTTCCAACCCCTTTACTTTTAAACACAGGACGGAGAGAGTAGTTGATGTAATATTGTTTCGGAGCAGAAGCGTACATCACAGTTCCCATTTTTTCAGGTGCGACACCGAGGAGTTTCTTTTCATCAGCTTTACCCTTTTTCGGATCTGGGAAGAACTTGTAGACGTTCTCTTTGTGGAATTTCTTGTCTTTGATGATTTGGGAAAAACCTTGTTCAGGTCCAAGGGAAGCATTTCCAGAGACAGCGAGGTAGAGAGAATCAGTGTCCATCTCGATTGGCATAACTCGATCCATGTCATAAGCTTTTGCGAAAAAGTTGTAATAGTAGTTCAGGTACCAATACTTCGAATTATCAAGAACCCAGGAAGCGATGTGGATGCAAGTATTACATTCAAAAGACATCGAAGAAGTGAAAGTAATGAATTTGTCATCGGAGACCATTCGTGAACCGAGATAGTTATTTTTGACGTGCGACATCAGATCTTGATCTTTGGTGGTGATCTTGAGTTTTGGGTACTTTTCCATATTCATGCCATCAAACCCGCACGACGACTTCATCACCATTTTGCAATATTGTTCACCACCTTTGTTTTTTTCGTCCATGAATTTGATTCTCCGAGACATGTAAGTTTCGACAAAGTCGTAGTCTTTATAGAGCATCGGTAAAAGAAATTCACGTATAAATACATCAATATTAAATCTGTAATGTATTCACTCTCTTTACGTGGTTTGAAACCCCATTCCTCAAAAGCACCCGTGATTGACAGAGCAGTCTCTACAAATATCCTCCAATCTTTAATTTCCTGATTGACTACTTTATGAATTGTAATTTTTTCTCCATCTTCACTTACTCTAATTATCACTCCTTCTTTTTTATGCATATCTTTGTATCGATTGAAAATTTTTATTAAATCATCATCGGAATCGGATAGTTCGATCGGTAGTTTTTTGTCTATTTCAGACATATCTTCTCTAAGCTTAGGGTCTTTCATATAATTATTGGGGTCACCAGGTCCGTGTTCTTTGGTCTCGTTGAACCAATAGGGATCCCGTATTTTCTTATTCCATTCGTTATGTTCTGGAAGAAATATATTAAGAACAGCTTCTGTGAAGACGTCATAAATGACTTTTGTTGTGATTTTTCTGAATTGTTCAGGTGTCAATAATTTACTTTTAAATCCCTTCAAAGATAAAGCACCTATTACTAATTCACCAACCCTCATAAACACTTTCCATTTCTTTAATATATGTGGATTGAGCATATTTTTTTTATCTCCCAGTTTTTGAATGATATAAAAATAAACATAGCTAGCTTTAACCTTACTTATGCTTCTCCAGTGAACTTTTAACCGATGAGGTCGAAATCTTACAGCCATATCTGGAATATATTTGTAACATCGCTTTCTTGAAACCACTATCGTTAAGTGCATTATCTTTATCAGAAACGAAATCATAATGTCCACCAAGTTTTTTCGACCAAGTTATACTTCTCTTATACAAACTCGGAAGTACATTTTTTCGGTAAATATCACTGATAACCTTAGATGAAAATTTCCCGTAGTCTCCGATAGACATTATCGTTTTACTGTTTTTCTTCACTGCCACACCTAAAT
>BNWK01000295.1 GCA_025998775.1 Alphaproteobacteria bacterium
TAGACAGTACGAGTTGGTCAGGTGGAATGCCTTGGAGTTGTCCTTCAGCCAAAACTTGACGTTAGTAGTATATGATAGGGGTGAAATGGTGCGAGGTGGAAAAAATGTTAAAATTCGGCAAAAATAACCATCAAAACACTCAAAATCAATGTTTTTTCACTAAAAAAACACTACAGCCACCCTTGAAATTTTTCTAAATCAAAATGTCATGCGGCATTAAAACTTACATAAAAACACACGTCGCACCATTCTAAAACTACTGGAAAAATCAATTAAAAAATCAGTACCTCTTAAACTGGTAAGATCAGTACCAACCAGCCGAGAAAAAAATCAATAACCGATGAAAACTGTACTTACTAATCGAGAAAATCAGTACTTAGTAACTGAGGAAAGTCAGTACTTAGTAACCGATAAGAACCAGTACTTAGTAACACGAAATTCGGATTCGGCATCTAATTTTGCATATAGAGCATCGGTGTGAGTTTCTAATTCGGCTCGTGCGTTGATTCGTCCCGCCGATGTCATGCGTACAGGTTATGCAGTTTTTGTATATTCAATACAAACACAATACCCACTATTAGTTGTCCCGTCTCTCGGAGCAGCAGATCTGGAGTACAGTACTGCAGTATTCGGTACTTTGAAAACGGAGGCTACATAGTCGAATGCTGTATTATTTGCACTTGGAAATCCGCAAGAAATAGCTACTGAATACGGAGCATCACCCATTTGACAGAATCCATAACAACTAATAACATTATCGAGTGAGGGTACATTCATTGGAAGTGTTGTTGTTTCATCTTCGCCAGCATCTTTGGTAATATTTCCTTTAAACATTTGAGAATATATAGGTTTTCCATCAAATAACTTACCTGTTTTTATTTCTGCTTTATCTATTGCCGGACTGGATACATCACTAATATATGCTATTTTATCATAATATGTTTGGTTATTGTATTTGTCAAAAGTTGTTACACTAATATTTTTTTCTCTGCCGTAATACGGTACAGATTGGTAAATAAAAAACGGCATGCTAACGTCTCCAAGTTCTAAATAAATATCTTCTGAGTTATCATTATTTCTAATAACATTATATTCACTATCATTAGGTAAAAAGCCCTTCATCGCCCATTTTCGAAAAGCTCCATTAATATTACTTTCTTTCAGTAATATATCGCCGTAAATTGTAGCACTATGGTTTTCCTCAACAGTCCCAACGGTTAAATCGTTATCTGTTAAATTTCCGTCAAATGTAGCCGAGTTTGATATGTCAGACATGTAAGCTAGTTTATCGGCATGCGATGGCTGGCCGTCTTCGGAATCTATTTTATAATTAACTGTTATATGCTTGTCTTCATTCCATCCTGTTTTAGAGTAGTGATTTAAACATAATGGTATCGTTTCGCTTCCTACCTCCGTCTGTTCCCCGCTTGGATATTCATTAATTCCTATCAGTTCATGTTGCGTGTTATCTTTTGCGGTACCTAATGCCTTACTACCGAAGCCTAAGGTTAGAGAGTTATTAAACGTTGCTTGTGCTTGAAAAGTTGAAGTATTATTAAATGTTGCTTGACCGCTTATTTCTGTAGAGCCATACACCATAAACTTACCGGTCGAGGGTTCGATTTCAATATTTCCGGCGGTCATATTTATTCTTTCACTGTTGGACCCTATAAACCTTAAGCTATCGGTATCCTTTGCCCTTATGAAATTTACATGTAAATCATTGTTCA
>BNWK01000296.1 GCA_025998775.1 Alphaproteobacteria bacterium
CCTCTTACTTGCAGCAAACGCTGCATATCACCCATGCCACGCACATTTGCAGAGTTAGACGAAACAAGGGACGGGCAGGGGTGGTGGCAGTAGGCAGCAGATACTGCTGCGACACAGAAATCTGCGGAGAAGTATCAGCGGAGAAAAGTAAAGCACATACATACCGTCCGATTACTGTGGAAAACGATCACAAAGCACCTCCTTGTTTAGGTGAGTTTATGTGTGTGTGTGTACTCTCTCTTCTGCAGACACCCTCTCCTGCCGACACACTCTCCTTCAGACACCCTCAGACATCCTCTCTTGTAGGCACTTTCTCCTGCAGACACCCTCCTGCAGACATTCTGTTTTGTAGACACCAGAAGTAGTGGGAATTGAGGAAAGAAATCGAGAAAGAGGCGAAAAGGAAGGAGAAGGCAGGCGATGTGGGGAAAGAAGCTTCCGCAGCGGGAGAGACGCTCGATGAGGAATGCAGAGTGGTCGAGGCCAAGACCCCCTGTGCAGCGGTGGTCGAGGAGAAGGCACATGTGCTGCAGGGACATTGATTGGCAGACATCTGTGCAGCATATCTACGCATGAAACGTGCTCATACGATACATGCATACCCCCACACACACACACACACATGCACACACACACACATACATACATGCGCACACAAACAAACACACACATACATGCCCACACACACGCATCTTCACGTTCTTCTTCATCTCACGCAGACACTCCCTCACATCCACTACGTCCAGCACATACAGCTCCTCCAGCGAGCCGTACTCACACACACGCTTCAGCACAGACGTGTACAGGTAGATGTCCTTCGGGTTGTCTTTCCACCGACCGGTGAAGTAATGCGTAAGACCAAACAGCCTTTCTATGTTCGCCGGATGCAGCAAGATCTGGATGCACCACGGCCCCGCCATCCGTACGAGATGGTCGAGCATACGGGGGCACTGGGCCAAGCCGTGGCAGAGAATCGAGTCTACACACCTTACCAAGTACTCCTGTCCCACAGCATTGGGCACCACGACCTTCGTTCCGAAGATGCAGTGCACACTCCGAAGCATCTCGTCCGCAAAGTCCATCTCCGTTGGATGGGTCGGAACGATCACCATCGTCAGCCACAGCAGCAGATACAGTATCCCGTGTGTCTCGCACGCTCTCTGCACATGCACGTTCATATCTTCCGTCGCAAGAAAGTCGTCGCACGACACACACTCGTCCTCCTCCGGAAATCGCGCACACAGACACGCCACACCGCGTATCACGCAGTTTACGTTCGCAAAGCTACGGCCGCTGCCTGAGTAAGGGAGCGCCATCTCACTGAACAGGGTGTTTATCCCTGTCTGGCTCAGGACACAGACTGACTGGAGATGCTCTGCAATGCTGTAGAGGAGGTCGGGCGTGTCAGCGAGGCGGTTTCTGTGTTCCAGAGAGGATGTCTTGCACAGATTCCACAACAGGCTGCTTGCGGCGCGGCTGGTGAAGTAGAATGGGAGGAGGGCAGAAGCAACGTCGGCCTCGATCAGTAAGATCTTGTTGTCCTCGTTCACAGCAAGGCAATTCAGCGCGCGTATCTTATCCTCGTTATTCCTGCTGTTGTTGTCCTCGTCAGAAATTGTCTCTGAACTCCACGATAAAACAAGGTTCGTAAGAAGCGGGAGTACGTTCGCCATTCGTGGCCTTGAAAGAGGTGTGTGTGAGAAACGGTGGAATCGGGCAATGATTTCTG
>BNWK01000297.1 GCA_025998775.1 Alphaproteobacteria bacterium
GCAGGGTGGCGGGGGGGAACAACCACTACTAGGGTATGCAGAGAGGGGTAATCAATTTTTCATCATTAAAAATGATTGAGAAGTTATCAAGGGGAAATCTTTACCGAAAACAAAACATAGACTGCAAGTCCGACCACAAAAGAGCAATCAAGAGAATGGCGGTGGCTGAACCCCGACCACAAGATTTGTCAACGCCTCTTCTCCGACCGGACTCCGCTACGATCATCCTTCGATTTGAAATTCAGATAGAGAAGAAGTATACATACCATGTGATCAGATTTCCACAACCAAGAACAGCAGCAATCCACGATCTCCTGCCATTCGGTAAAGTGGCAAAGTTGCAAGGGAGTGTCCTTCGTCTCCAAAAAATGTGAATACCAACTGTATCCGTCCAAAACTACAAAAAGAGGAGAGAGTAGAATAGACTGAGAGGAGCAGTTGCAGAACAAATATCGTAAAACAAAAGACCGGGGTAGACAAAGTTGAAGCAGATGCATGTTCAACAGGACAAGTAAAAAAAAAGTGTGCAGAAGGAGAGAGAAGGAGACAGTGGCATGGTTCCAAGAGGTGTAAATGTGATTGAGAAAGCGAGTCATGCATTTCCTTCGACAAGCAAGTAGATAACAATAGTAGTGTTACTTCACAAATGGGCCGAGAAGTCTCTGACCAGACCCCAGAACGACGATCCCTTGTTCCGAAGTCTCGTTCGAGACTCCACATCTATATTTGTGAGAGATGGACCATTCAATTGTGTTTGTCTCAAACAGGCTGGACAGAGCAGCTCAGCCAGAGCAGGACAATAGATTCCTTCCAAGCTGAAAAGTGCTCAAAGACACACACACGCACACACATGAGCAAAACTGAAAATTTATCTTAGGGAACAATATATTTGAGTAAACGATTACACAGGTGAAAAATAAAAACAGCGAAAAGTCCGAATTTGATTGACGGGTGACGAAAAAAAACAGCAAGAGCAAATCAAAGCCCAATAAGATACACTTTTCTGGCTTGACCTTGCTATAAGATGCATCATCTCTGAACAAACTCGGAAAAGAAAGGAGTGGGACAGGGTGTCGAGGAGCAGAGCGGGGTGGAGGAGAGCAAAGAAAAGACTGTCAGGGACAGTGCAAGCATCGTACCACAACATCCTGCTTGAGGGGGCAAGAAATGCCATATGACATACTACAACAGACGCAAGGAAAGACAAAACACCGCTTGTAAGGGAATACACAAGACAGATGCAAATCGATAGTAAAAGACCAACAGTGACAGGAGGACAGGAGGTGGTGCATGGTGATGGCTGAAGCTCGGTCGGAGGATAAAAAACGACAGACCATCCATAGCAAGATTTCAAAAAACACAATCAATCAAAAATGGCCTAATCCATCAGAAAAAAACTCAAATGTAAGTAAAGCATGCAAAGCGTTTGGAAGTACGGAAAAGGGAATAGGAATAAAATGGAGGAGTCTGCAAGGAAGGATTGGCAGGAAAGGAAGGATGAATAGACAAACACTGGAGAGTGTAATCATCACAAAGCTCATGCCCAGAACAAAATGCTGCAAGGAAAGACTGGTTGTAGCACGACAATTTACTATAAACGAGGTTTCAAAAACACACAAACGAGGTTTCAAAAAGGTTGAAAGATGATAAGAATTATTTAGATTCTAATGAAAGTGGAATTTTTCACCGTGTAGATGGTACCATTGAGCAACACTTGATTG
>BNWK01000298.1 GCA_025998775.1 Alphaproteobacteria bacterium
ACCATTCATGAACTGTTCGTAAAGTGCCGGATAATACCGCTGAAAGAATCCGTTAAAATCTTGGTTGATTTCATAATGACAGCGTCCTGTTTGAGTATCTGGATCGTACTGAAACACCCAAAAGCTGTTGGATACCGCCACGAAGATGGGAGGGCAACGATTGGCTAAAATTCCGTCATCTCTTGCGATATTTCCATAAACCTCCTCCTCACCCTGTTGAATCGCGTCACCTGTCAAAGAAATAACCGTATTTGATGTACTGTTAGCACCCAAAGCAAAAAATGCGTTTGTGCTTGGTATTTCTATAGGTATGGAATGTACAAGGCTGGTGATGTCTGTGTTAGTATAATATCGTTCAAGTTTCTTACCCGAAAAATCAATCATATATGAATTCTCGAATTCATTACAGCACTGTAACGGCTCCCCCAACATATTTGCTTCTAGTTGTGATTTAAAATACTACGGTTCGATTGTATTAACTGCGGTATCGGGCCATGATTGGTCAAGGAATTTTAATGATAAATTTTTATGTTTGGGATTCATAAAACATGTTACATCATTATGATGGTGCGGGAACAACACGCATACCTCAACCGCATGAGTTAAGGGTATATTAATCTGTGTGTCGATACCTCGTTCGCTTGGTGTGTTAGGAAATGAATATGAACGGGTTATTTCTGCGGGAACCGCAAATATATTAGTACTGAAATACTCCCGTAAATGGTCCTTTAATCTTCGTGAAATCTTAAATCCATGCACATAACTTTTAATATTTACCGCTTCCATGGTTGATGCCCCGAATACTACGTGTGGGCAATTCGTATAATCTACTGCTACAACGTCCCCCGTTCCTGCTCCTGGTTCGTCACCGTCTATCTCTGCTCTTGTAAATGTAACATTACTTATAAGCTCAACAGCAGTACCCAACTGATGAAACATATTTCTATGTGTTTGTGCTCCAATCGCTGTAAAGTTGGCAATTTGTAACATCACACGCTCCCAATCCGTTGTAAGTCCGTTTTTGGTATCTTTAGAAGTATGAAGTGCTGTTTCCTTGATAATCGATAAACGGGGGTCGACACGAGCAATAACCAAAGAAGCAGGTGTTAGTTTGAGTAATAATGATAAGGGACCGAATGGATATTTTGGGTATAGACCGAAGGCCTCCAACGGTAGAAGTCCGTCAAACGGAACTATCAGCGGAAAATGTAAATGTAAGCTTGTGCCGTTGCTATACGCTTGGCAAAGAGTGTATAACGAGAGATATACACCGCATTTCGACACATCCATTTTTTCAACATCTTCGAACAGCGAATAAGTACCTGACCGATTTTGTTTTTCACATTCAGGTTTAACACGGTGATATAAAAACGATTCAGTCACGTTTTTTGTTTGTTCGCTTCCTCCAACATCTCGCGAGTTATGTAGAACTTTAACGGATTGTATCGCATCACTTGAATGTTTGTAACCTACGAATATAAAGATACGTTTATATAACATTGCTTCAGCTGCTGATAAACTGCCTACTGTTCTTAGCTTATGATTCGGTGATTCAAACCCATATGTAAGGTCGAGCTTAATATCTACGTCAATCTGAAAATATGAGTTAGTCATTTGTGTGATATCGAGATTCACGTCAGTTAATGGAATTTCTAACTCATCACCAAGAGATACCGGTTTCTGACTCGGTGAATCTAAACATTTAATCCTATATAAACC